>JAHIVS010000195.1 GCA_018816605.1 Pseudomonadota bacterium | reverse complement strand
GCCTGTGGACCATGCCCACCCGTAATCTTGAATGCACATACTCCTCATCATACTGGCCGTCAAAAAGTGTCAGAATATACTGCTGCTGATACTTCTTGAGCCTTTCCAGGCTTTCCCTGTCCCCGATGAGCCGGTCAAGGTCTCCAAAGGAAGTGACCCAGTCGTAAAACTTTTCCACAATCACTTCAATATTGCTGAAAACAATAGGTTTAAAGCCGGACAGGCTAAGGGCATCTTTTTCATCAAAGGAAAGCAATGCCTTTCGTCTGGCTATTTCCCGACCAGTAATTTTCATCTGTTCCATCAGGGTCTGATCCGTTTTATTCATTTTTTTCCTTTTCAAAAATTTCACCATGGGTGCAGAGGCCACTGGCCCGGCTCATGGTTTTGGATCTACCAGGGTCTGTTTCTCGTTTTCAGGATCCAATTCCCGGTATAAGGTAATTAAAAACCGGGTGCCTTTGCCCGGGGTTGAGTCCACATATACGCTTCCGCCATGCTCCTCTATAATACCATAGACAACCGACAGTCCCAACCCGACTCCCTTTCCCTTTCTCTTGGTGGTAAAAAAAGGTTCAAATATTTTTGGGATCACCTCCTGGGGAATCCCTGTCCCCGTATCCCCTATCTCAAACCCAACAGCTTTTTCCCGGTCTTTGCGAAATGTTTTGATGGTCAATTGTTTTTTCTCCCTGCCGGACATGCTTTCAATGGCATTGGAGATCAGGTTCATGCACACCTGCTGGATCTGATCTTCTGATCCTCTCACCAGGGGCAGGTTGTGCTCAAGGGATTCAATGACCCGTATCCGGTTGATTTTTAAAAGATTGGAGTTCAATATCAAGGTCTGCTCGATCAGCTCATTGAGATCGAACTTGACAACTTCAATCTTCGACTGCCGGGAAAAAACCAGAAGATTACTGATAATACGGCTGATGCGACGGGTTTCCGTTTCCATAAGATCCAGGTATTGTAAAAACAGGTCCAATTCGCCTTGGTTGATTTGGTCTTCCTTTAAAATCCGCTTGCTGAGAAGGACCAGGTTCAACACGCCGGCCACAGGGTTATTGATTTCATGGACCACGGAAGAGGCCAGCTTCCCGAGGGAAGACATCTTATCCTGGTGCAGAAGCCGTTCATGGCTCTCTTTCAATTGCCGGGTTCTTTGCTCCACCATCTTTAAAAGATACTCCTGGTTCTGCTGCTCGCTTACCTTCCGCTGTGTGATATCCCGGCTGATCTCAATAAATTTTTCAATTTTGCCCTTTTGCTCCCAGATGGGGAAAATGGTCAATTCCGTGTAGCGCGGATTCCCGTCGGACCCCAGCCGGGTGAGTTCCACCTGGCAATGCTGCTTGTTGCGGATGACATCTTCCAGAGGACAATTTTTATGGCAATTGCTGCTTTTCCGGGTGACCTCCTGAAACACATCATAGCATTTCCGGCCAAGGACATCCTTACGGGCATAATTCATATGCTTTAAAAAAGCATCATTGACCATCTGAATCTGCCTTTCCGGTGAGATGACCAGGATAAAATCCTTGATGCCGTTAAGGATTGTTTCCATTTCGTTCTGGGGGAATTCCACGATGCCTCCTTTTGAAATGGTGATGTAAAAAGGAACCTTTCCCTATTTTTAACATTATCTTGAACCGATGTGCAAGAATTAGTTCATTCCTGCTGGAAAACCGGGACTGTGGGAAAATAAGACCGTGCTGTGGGAAAACCCTTCATATTGTTCCCGCCGATCAGGAAAGGCTTTCTCCGGTGGGAAACAGAATTCGGCCCTGAAACCTGTTGAAAAATCCGGCACACAGCGTCACACTCCCTTTTGGCCTAAGGAGCCCTGCCTTGCCAGAAGGCCTATAAACCGTACCTCTGCACAAATAAGTCCTGCCGGCAAGGACGTGGTATCCTTCTTGCTATTTCATCTGAATATCATAACCCATTCTTCATAAAGGAGGTCCATATGAACCGGAAAAAAGAGTTTATGGCAACCCTGCCCGAGAACACGGCCACCCGCAAGCGGGCAGACAGCTTGCCCACCCATCCCTGTCTCTGGATGCAGGCCAAAGTAGTGAAAAAAAAAGAGTGCACCCAGTATTATGATTGCGCCAACTGTAAATATGATGCGGCCATGCAGAAAATGACAGCCACCGGCAGGCACCTTTCCTGGCAGGATGCAATGCGCCGGCACGACAGCCGTGACCGAACCTGCCGCCATACCCTGACCCGCAGGGCAGACCCCAGGACTTGTCCCATGAATTACAATTGCAACCATTGCGATTTTGACCAGATGTTTGAGGATACCCTTTCTCTGGCAATTGCCCGGGGCCCGGGAGAGATCGCCGATATCAAAGGGTTTAAACTGGACCGGTCCGGTTATTTCCATTGGGGCCATACCTGGGCCCGTATCGAAGACGGCGGGGTCATCCGGGTGGGCATGGATGATTTCAGTTTCAAGGTCCTGGGCAGCCCGGATGGCTTTGATCTTCCCCTGACCGGCCAGGAGCTGAACCAAAACACGGCCGGCTGGGGTATCCGGCAAAAAAACAATTTGGCAGATGTTCTGTCCCCCATCAATGGGATTATCACCCGGGTAAACCATGGGGTGACCCAATCGCCCTCCCTCCCGGGAAATGACCCTTATACGCATGGGTGGCTGTTCACCCTCCACACCCCGGATATCAAAGATGCCCTTAAAGACTTGATGACAGATGAGGAAAGCTGTTCCTGGCTCGACCGGGAGGTTTTGGTTCTTGAGCAAATGATCGAAGGGGTCACAGGCCCCCTGGCAGCAGATGGCGGAGTTTTAAGATCAAATGTATACGGCAGCCTGCCCGGCCTGGGCTGGCAAAATCTGACCCGTAAATTTTTGGGCACCTGAACTGCTTTTTTTAAAGGGAAAAACCCCACCAAGGAGTGACAAATGAAATCCCATGGAAAGACCACTTCCCCTGCCTGTCTCTGGATGCAGGCAGGGGTGGTAAAGAAAAAAATATGTTTCAAGGAATTTGCCTGTGCCGACTGCCGGTTTGACAGGGCCCTGACACGGGTCTGTTCTGCCAACCAGACGTTGACGAACCAGGGAACACCCTTGAAAGGAAAAAGCGCCGCCCTTGTTTTCTGGAAGGAAAAACTAAAAAAAGCCCCCCTGGCAAAACGGCCCTGTATCCACCACATGAAAGGGGCTATCGGGTTTAAAACCTGCCCAAGAAGTTACCGCTGTGTTGATTGTGAATTTGACCAGTATTTCAATGATCAGTTCACGGTATATACCCAGTTGCAGCCGGTCCAATTTGAAGAGATCAGCGGCATTTTTCTGCCCATGGGATACTATTTTTCCCCCGGCCATACCTGGATCAAGATTGAGGACAACGGCATGGTTCGCCTGGGCATCGATGATTTTGCCTGTAAGCTGCTGGGAAAGTTTGATGCCCTGTCCTGCCCCTTGATGGGAAAACGGCTAACCCGGGGGGAGCCCGCCCTTACCCTGACCCGCCGGGGAAACCGGGTTTCCTTTCTGGCCCCTGTCAATGGGGTTGTCACCGAAGTCAACGCCCAGGTCCGGAACTCGCCGGACCTCATCCCAAAGGCACCCTATACCCAAGGGTGGATACTCACCCTTTACTGCCCGGATCTGAAACAGGATCTGAAACATCTATTTTTCATGGACACCTCTGAAAAATTCATGGCTGGCGCAGTCAGGCGCCTCTATGAATTTCTCGAAGAACACACCCAGCTTGCTGCGGCAGATGGAGGGACCTTGATGTCGGACATCTACGGTAACCTGACAGGGGTCGCCTGGGAGGATCTGGTAAAAATGTTTATCTCCCAAGGGCCTTGATGTTGTCTGACAAAAAAATAGTGCAATACCGGCAGAAATGGTATGATTTTCTGTCCACATCCTCAAGCTTCCGGCAATAATGCATGAGACAATGCGCATCTTCACAATGGTGCAGGTCAAAACAATGCCCCAGTTCATGGACGGCTTCCTTGACAATCCGGCCGGCGCCCTGGTCCGGCCCTCCCATGTCATAACCGGAGATGAGCCGCGAAATGGATATAATACAGGCAGTTCCCCCCAGCTGGGCCTCTCCGTAAACATGGGTCAAAATCGGGATAAACAGATCTTCCCGGGTAACTGCCAGGATTTTGAGACCGTCACCGGGACAGCAAGCAGCAAGTTCGGCCAGGATAAGGGTGGAATGGTATTGATTCCGGTCCGGATCAAAGGCAAAGGAAATATCGTCCAGCAAGGGAGCCACCCGTGTTTTAAACCCGAAGAAGCCTTCCAGTTTTTCGGCAAGGGCCAAAGATATCCAGGGAGCGATCTCGCCCACCGGAGAAACAAGGATGGTGTCGGGCTTGCCCCGGGGCATGGCCGGCATATCAGACACGGGGGTTTATCAGTTCGTAGCGTTTGATTTTACTATACAAAGTTGATCTGTCAATCCCGAGGATGGCCGCGCATTTGGAAATATTCCACCCGGTCTGGTCCAGAATTCTTCGGATATGCTGGCGCTCCATATCCGTAAGGGAAAAATACCGTTCTTTGAGCTCTTTCTCCAGGGACTGGCCGATGGGCAGATCAGACGGGGTGATGGTCCGGGTCTTGCAAACCACCACTGCCCGCTCAATGGCATTGGACAATTCCCGCACATTTCCCGGCCATTCATAGAGCATGAGTTCATCCATGGCATCCCTGGAGATTCTCTCCACTCCCCGGTTTACCTCCTGGGTAAACTTTTCCAGAAAATGGCGGGCCAAAATAGGGATATCCTCCTTGCGCTCCCGCAGGGGCGGCATGGTAAAACAGATCACGTTGAGCCGGTAAAACAAGTCTTCCCTGAAACTTTTATTCCGGATGGCCTGGGGAAGGTCTGCGTTGGTTGCCGCAATCACCCTGAAATCTGCGGTAAGGGGCTGGGTACCGCCTACTTTATAAAAAATCCTGTCCTCCAGAACCTGGAGCAGATCAATCTGCATGCGCATGCTGATTTCACCGATTTCATCGAGAAAAAGCGTTCCGCCATTTGCCATCTCCAGACGGCCTTTCCTGTCTTCCCTGGCATCTGTGAACGCCCCTTTTCTGTGTCCGAACAATTCGCTTTCCATGATATGTTTGGGAATGGCACCGCAATTGACACTGACAAAAGGGCCTTCCCTGGCCCGGCTGTTACTGTGAATCGCCTTGGCAGCCAGGCCTTTGCCCGACCCTGTCTCCCCGGTTATCAAAACAGTGGCATCCGAGTCCCTGATATCATTGATCAGACTGAAAACCGCCTGCATGGAAGGGGATTGACCGATCATGCTTTCAAAACGGATTTGCTCGGCATACGCCTCTTTTAAAAAAGTGTTTTCCTTTTTCCTTGCCCGGTGATCCATGATTTTTTTGATCAAAACCCCCAATTCATCCGGATCAAAGGGTTTTAAAAGGTAATCAAAGGCATGGGATTTCATAGCCTGGACAGCCGAAGGGATAGATCCAAATGCGGTGATCATGATCACATCAATATCAGGATATTCTTCCTTGACATGGGTGAGAACTTCCATTCCGCTGATGCCGTCCATCTGGATGTCCAGCAATATAACATCAAAACTATTATATTTTAAGGTTTCAAGGGCTTTTTCGCCGCTTGGAACCGTGATGACATGGTATCCGTCCCGTTTTAGCCAGCCGCCTAAAGATTCACGGATCACCAGTTCATCATCAACCACCATTATCCTTGCCTGTTCCATATCGGCCTCCTTAATCTGTGGAGATACGGTTTTATTTAGTGCAAAAGAGCGATTGATTTCGGATCTGTAAAATGAATATAACATTGCGGTTCTGTGCAAACAGGCCCGGTCCTTCAGCCTGGAAAATTTTTATCTGTATTCCACCAATTCATCCATGGGATAGCGCCTGCGGGAAGGCGCATCCCCGGCCCTGTATCCCAATGCCAGCAGAACCGACACTTCAAACTTTCGGGTGTCAATTTCAAGAATTTCTTCCACCCGCTTCTTTTCAAACCCTTCCATTGGACAGGAATCAATGCCCAGGGATGCGGCTGTGGTCATCATATTGGCCAACGCAATATAGCATTGCTTTGAGCACCAGGCATAGGCATTCATCCGGGGAAATACCTCCGTATCCATATGCCATTTGTATTTTTCAATATAGGCCCTTGTGATATCATTCGGCAGTTTCCGTCTTAGAAAACTTTTCAGGACATATGCGTTTGAAGGATCAACCAGGCCGGGTTGCGCCAGTATCACAACCACATGGCTGCTCTCTGTAACCTGGAGCTGATCCCAGCAGGCAGGGCGAAGTTTTGCCCGGATCCCATCTGATGCCAGCACCAGAAATTTCCATGCTTCCATACCAAAGGAGCTAGGGGAAAGGCAGGCCGCTTCAAGTATGGTCTCCAGGGCAGGGCCGGGTATCTTTTTTTTGGGATCAAACTTTTTACAGGCATGACGAAATTTTAAGGCATCAATAACCGGATTCATGGGTGTATCCTTTCTTCCTTTGGCAAGAAAGCTAATCTATTGGTATCATAGCCCTAAATTACTACGTCATGGGTATTGCGGCAAGCTTTATTTCTCTCTAAAATTTAAAACCGCCCAAACAGGGGGCAGATTATCCCCAGATTTTCAGTGGTGAAATTCTTTTTGATCTGATAGGTTGAAACAAAATGAACATGTTGAAACCCTATGGTTATAAAAAAAAGAATCACAGATATTTTTAAAGGTTCCCCCCCAGCAGGGGAAAACGGCATTGATTTTT
>JAHIVS010000023.1 GCA_018816605.1 Pseudomonadota bacterium | reverse complement strand
TATTATGACGGTCAGTTTGATGACAGTCGGCTGGCCATCAACCTGGCCCAGACAGCCGTGGAAAATGAGGCGATTGTACTCAATTACATGCCGGTCACAAAACTTCTCAAAGACAGACACAACCTTGTCTGTGGGGTTGAGGTGACCGACATGGAATCCGGGGAAAATCACCGGGTCCGTTCCCGTGTGGTCATCAATGCCACCGGTGTTTTCGTTGATACTATTCTATCCATGGATGATGCCGGGGCAGCCCCCCTGGTCAGGCCGAGCCAGGGCATCCACTTTGTCCTGGACAAGTCGTTTCTCCAGGGCGACTCGGCCATCATGATCCCCAAAACATCCGACGGCCGGGTTCTGTTCGCAGTTCCCTGGCATGGCAAAGTGGTGGTCGGGACAACAGATACCCCTCTTGCAACAACAGATATTCATCTCGAGCCAAGAGCCCTGGAAGAAGAGATCGATTTTATACTGACAACCGCAGCCCAGTATCTAAAAAAAGATCCAAAAAAAGAGGATGTACTCAGTGTGTTTGCAGGACTGCGGCCCCTGGCGGCCCAGCAGGACAGCTCAAGTCAGAGTACCAAGGAAATTTCTCGAAGTCACCGGCTCATGGTTTCCCTGTCCGGCCTGATTACCATTACCGGGGGCAAGTGGACCACCTATAGAAAGATGGCCGAAGACACGGTCAACAAAGCCTGGATGGTGGGAGGGCTGCCGGAACAAAAATGTGTCACCGAAACCATGCCCATTCACGGGTATGTAAAGAACACCCGTTTTGATTCACCAGGTTATTATTACGGATCTGACAGGACCTCTATCAACGCCATGATCCAGGCCGAGCCGGATCTTGGCCGTCTGCTGCATCCGGATTACGAATATACCCGGGCCCAGGTGGTCTGGGCCGTCCGAAACGAAATGGCGCGAACCGTCGAAGATTTTCTGTCCCGAAGGATACGGATGCTCCTGCTGGATGCCAGGGTCAGCATGGCCATGGCGCCGGAAGTGGCACAGATTATGGCCCGGGAACTCAACCGCGGCCCGGAGTGGATACAAGCCCAGGTAACCGACTACCAGGCACTGGCTAAAGGGTACATTCTTAGCTGAAACCATTCAGCTATCACCCCACGTGGTCACTGTGCATGGCCCCCGTCCGGAAACGAACAAACAAGGAGGCAATGGATGAAGAAATCCCCAAGGGAAACAGAATTTGAAAAATCCGTAAACAACAAATTCAACCTATACAACAGCCTGTTTCTGAACCTTCCGTTTCAGAACCTTGCCCATGTTGGGCTGCTCATTCCCCTTCTGAATCAGGCGTGCCGACAGGGGCTTGAATCCGGCAAAGACCCGTTGGAAATTTTAGATTCCTTTTTCAAGATGCACACCCTGACATCGAAACAAGAGACCATTGATTTCATGTTTCGGATGATTCAATATGTTGAACGGCAGATCGTTCTCTATGACAGCGCAGAAGATGCCGCCTTTCCAAAGTTGCTGGCCCTTGGCAGCCATTTATCGCTCAAAGAGTGCCTCCACCTTGCCGACAATAGAAAAAATACCCCCGCCCTGGTTAAAAAACTGTCCGAGTTCAGTGTAAGAATCGTTTTTACCGCCCACCCGACCCAGTTCTATCCGCGCCAGGTTTTGGATATCATCACAGGCCTGAGAGCGCTTATCAGCGCAAACAAGATCGATGAAATAGACCTTTGCCTCCAGCAGCTGGGATTAACCTCCCTGATGAATGCAAAGAAACCGACCCCCCTGGATGAAGCAAAAAACATCATTTATTTTCTGCGCAGCGTCTATTATGACGCCGTGGGAGATTTCTACACCCATATCAAAAAAACAATCCCGACCGATGGGTTTGACAATCCAGATATCATTCAACTGGGATTCTGGCCGGGCGGGGACCGGGACGGCAACCCCTTTGTGACCGCTGAAATCACTGCCCGGGTGGCAGATGAGCTGCGCATGACCCTGATGAAATGCTATTATCAGGAACTCAAACGCCTGGAGCAAAAACTGACCTTTAGGGGGATAGAGGAAGATATCGCCCGCCTGAGAGAACAGCTTTACATCACCATGTTTGATGCCGCAAAAACCATATCCACACAAGAAATACTGAAGGTGCTGAACCAGGTTAAAACCTCACTGACAAACAACTTCAATGGCCTTTACATCGAAGAGCTGGACGCCTTTATTGATAAAATCAATATTTTCAAAACACATTTTGCCACCCTGGATATCCGGCAAAACCACGTCGAACACAAACGAACCATTGAAATAATCCTCAAAAATGAAAACCGGATCAGCAACAGCCTGGATGAACTTTCAAAAGAGGAGCTGATCTCGCTGCTTGTCCATGACCCCATACAGATCTATCCGGATCAATTTCAAGACGAAATGGTCAAGGATACACTTGAAACCATCTTACAGATAAAGTCCATCCAGGAAAAAAATGGAGAACAGGGCTGCAACCGATATATCATCAGCAATTCTGAAGATATTTTCTCGGTTCTGTTTGTGTATGCATTGTTGAGATGGTGCTGCTGGGGGAAAGATCCCCTTCCCGTTGACATCATCCCCTTGTTTGAGTCAATGGAAGGGATGCGCAACGCAGAATCCATCATGGAGGCGCTCTTTGAAATACCGGAATACCGAGCCCATGTCCGGCACCGAAAGGAGATGCAAACCATCATGCTCGGATTTTCCGACGGAACAAAAGATGGCGGATACCTCCAGGCCAACTGGTCCATTTTCAAAACAAAAGAGACGTTGACCACAGCCTGTGACCGTCACCGGATCAAGGTTATTTTTTTTGACGGCCGGGGGGGACCTCCGGCACGGGGAGGCGGAAAGACCCACAGGTTTTATGCCTCCCAGGGGAACAAGATTGCCAATCATGCCATCCAATTGACCATCCAGGGCCAGACCATCACCAGCCAGTACGGCACAAAAGCCCATTTTCTTCATAATTGTGAACAATTACTGACAGCCGGTCTTTCCCATGAATTGGCTCAAAAGCCCATTCATTTCTCTGAAACATCCGGACAGATCCTGGAAAAACTGGCTGCGGTGAGTTATGAGACCTATACCGCCCTCAAAAATCACCCGATGTTTCTTTCCTACCTGGAGAACAAAACCACCTTAAAATATTACAGCAGGGCGAACATCGGCAGCAGACCAGCCAAAAGGGGCGATACCAAAAAGCTGGAACTCAAAGATCTGAGGGCCATCTCCTTTGTGGGGTCATGGAGCCAGTTGAGGCAGAATGTCCCAGGGTTTTTCGGTATTGGGACAGCCTTGAAGACCCTGGTGGATGAGCGGGGCCTTGACGCCTTACAAGGGCTGTACCAAGATCAGCCCTTCTTCAAAGCCTTAATTCTCAACAGCATGATGTCCATGTCAAAATGCTATTTTGAATTAACCGCTCATATTGCCAGAGACAAGGACTATTCCGCCTTCTGGCATATCCTGTCGGAAGAATACCAGCTGTCTAAAAAAATGGCACTCCTGGTTTCCGGCAACCGCTTTCTCATGGAAGAGGAGCCTATTTCCCGGCGGTCTATCAAGATCAGGGAAGACATTGTTTTGCCATTGCTGGTCATCCAGCAGTATGCATTTCAAAAAATCGAAAAAAAGTCTGACCATTTTCTCGTCTATGAAAAAATAATTCAGCGGTCATTGTACGGCAATATCAATGCCAGCAGGAATTCCGCATGAGGCTGATATTAAATTGGAAAGGACCTATGATTAAAAATTTTCTTTTTCAATTCATTCTATGCAGGGTCCTGGTTTGCCCGTTTTTGACAAATCCATGGGTCAAAAAGGTCATTGCCAATCGTATTTCATGAACACAGTTGATAACTTGGGGAGAACTAAAGATGGCACGATTTTTAAAGAAGCGAGAACAAACCAAAGGTCAACCGCCTGGATCTCTTATTTTCATCGGGACTCAAAAAGTTGATTCAGTAAAAACCCGGATGATTGACTATGACGCCACCACCCTCACCGATCAGGAATTGATGGATGTCAAAGACGGGTCTCATTTCAAAAAGACACAGACCGTTACCTGGCTCAACATCAATGGTCTGCACGATGTTAACTTTATTGGCGAGGTCGGTCAGGTATTTGAACTTCACCCGTTGATCATGGAAGATATCCTCAACACGGGACAAAGACCCAAAGTTGAGGAGTTCAATGCCTATATTTTTATTGTGCTCAAGATGATCCGGTTTGACAAGGAAACCGAAATGATCGTCAACGAACAATTAAGCATCATCCTTGGCAAACACTTTTTGCTGACATTTCAAGAACAGCCCGGGGATGTGTTTGAGCCTGTCAGGGAAAGAATCCGGCGACAAAAATCACGCCTCCGGGGATCCGGGACCGATTACCTTGCCTATGCCCTCCTGGACACGGTGGTGGATAATTACATTTATACCATCGAACGGCTGGGGGAACGAATCGAAGATCTTGAACAGGAAATTCTTTTGGGGCAAGACCCCACGGTGATGGAAAAAATCAACCAGTTTAAGCGGGAAATCAATTACCTGAGAAAATCCATCCGGCCGGCCAAGGAAGCCATCCTCAGGCTTTCCAGGCTTGATTCGGACCTGTTCCATGAAAACACCACCCCTTTTTTAAAAGACCTCGAGGATTTGATCAACCAGGCCACGGAAGCCATTGATACCTATCGGGATCTGTTAACGGATCAATTGAATATTCACAACTCTGTGATGGCGAACAAGATGAACGATATCATGAAAATTTTGACCATCTTTGCCGCCATCTTTATCCCCCTGACATTTATTGCAGGAATCTACGGCACCAACTTTGAATATCTGCCGGAATTACACTATAAATATAGTTATTTTATTTTCTGGTCCGTCCTGATCGGATTGGCCGGTGGTCTTCTGTTTTTTTTCAAACGAAAGCGCTGGTTCTAAGAAAAAGAAGAACATCAAGGGGAGATTGGCGTTCGGGCAGAAACGGTTTCCACAAACTCAGAGCAAATTTCACCCGATTAATGACGGCTGCCCAGGGCATAGGCCACCACCGCCCGTAATATCCGTTCTTTGATACAGGTGGCCAGATCCAGTTTCATCCGGTGCAGCAGGGGAGAAACGGCCGGGGAAACCGGCAAGAAAAACTGGCCGACAATCCCGGCAACGGTCCGGACAGGATGGGTGGAAACCCTGTCTTTCAGGTGCTTCAATGCCTTTGACAATTCAATCTCTTCACCGGTAAAATCGGTACCAAAGGGAAAATCCCCAAAAAAGCCCCGACCCTTGAAGGGTGCCAAAAAACCCTGAATCCGATCGGGTGTGTTTTGGCGAAAGCGTTCAGGTATCACATAATCCAGTGCAATTTTATCGGCCTTTTGGGCCTGTTTCAACAGGGCTTCCTGGAACCTGGAATCGGTAATATTCAACAGCTTTGCAATAATCTCCTGGTCACATTTTCCCCGAAGATCGGCAATGCCGTATTCAGTGACCACAATATCCCGCAGATGCCTGGGGATGGTGGTGTGGCCATAATTAAACACAATGTTTGAGATCACCCGTCCCTTTTTTCGTTTGGTACTCCGGATCATCATGATCCCCCGTCCATCGGCCAGGGAATGGGCCATGGCCACAAAATTGTACTGCCCCCCCACACCGGAAACCACTTTCCCGTTTTCAAGCCCATCTGAAACAATTGCCCCGGAAAGGGTGGCCTTCATACCGGCATTGACAAACCGGCCGTTGATCCGCTGGAGAGATTTGAGTTTCTCATCTCCGGAAAGCTGGTTCACATAGTCCACCCCGGTCATGGCAAATTGTTTTCGCTCCGATTCGGTCATGGCATTGAGATCGTCATAAAACCCCTTTGGCCCGATAAAAAAAGCCCCGTGGCAAACAACTCCCTGTGTAAGATGATTTCCCCGATGACGATTCAGTATGTCACGGGTGAGTCCATTCCCCATATCCGCTTCAAACCGCTGATCCGCCAGCAGCAGACTTTTGTCGGCATATTCAAAGGGGCCGAGGATCACTCCATACTTGATCAGCAGATGAAAATCCGCCTCGGTCAGGTGTTGATGAATGATGTGGTGGTCCACAAAAATATCCAGAATGTCCGGGGAAAGGGTTTCGGTGATGACTTCCCGGTTGAGCAAGTCCTGGATCCCGGCATGATCATAGACCTTTCGTTTGAGAATCCCGTTTTTATACAATTCAATAAAAACATCCACCAGCATTTCCGTTGCCCAGGATCACATCATAGGCCGCTGCCGCCTGAACCGCATCTCCATACATATAGGGCAGATGGTCGTTCACCTGCCCCAGCACAATGCTTTTCCGGCCGTTTTTCTTTTCCAGGGCCAGCCGCGCAATGACCTCCAGCGTAAGATCCGGGTTGCAGCTTGAAGAAAACAGTTCTGGATTCCCCTCCGGGTGCCGGGCAATGAGGGTGCCCAACACATTGAGGCCGTTGTCCACGATGTCCCTGGCCGCATGGGTGTAATTGGAACTGATATAATGTTGCTGGGCATGGGGAGAATTCAGGTAACTGCCGGCTTTGATAAAAAACTCCGAAAGGATTACATTTTCCGGCAATTGGTTTTTCCGCAGATCCTTCAGATACTCAAATTCCACAAACCCCTTCCAGAGTCGTTCCACGATGGGGGTCAGCAAACGGGCTTCAAGATCCGAAGCAGCAACAGGTTTTTCAAGGGACAGGGCCGTCATGATGGTCAGGCGAATGTCAGGGTCTTGTTTGGCCCTCAGGTACAGGGCATTTATGATGTGGTTGGGTTTTCCCAGTGCCAGGGGCATGGCAAATACGATGTTTTTACCCACGGCATCAATAATT
>JAHIVS010000194.1 GCA_018816605.1 Pseudomonadota bacterium | reverse complement strand
TTTATAGGCTAAAAGGATTTTGCGTCCTAATGGCCGGGTGTTAGTAGTAGACTGGAGCAGTTCTTTTGGCGGAGTGGGTCCATTAGAGAAGGACGTTGTGTCGAAGATAAAAATGACTTCTATTTTTCAGGATCATGCCGATTTTAACAAGCTTGCCGGTATCCAGATGGCGGGAACCATTGTAAAAGCATCTTTGAATGCAGGATCAATGGCAGTGGCAAAACACTATTGCAGCCATTTTAAGATCATGGACAATACCAGGGATGTATTGGGTTTATTTGCATCAAAATTTAATGCCGCCCTTTATTGTTTTCAAGCCGATGCGGTCTATTACATGGACAATAGCAAAGGGTTCGGTTCCAGGGAGATCGTCCAATTATGAGAGTTACAAGTTTAAGGGAAACCGTCCGATTCCTGGAAAAACAGGGTGAACTGATCCACATTTCCCAGGCAGTGGATCCCCATCTTGAAATGGCGGAAATCACCCGGCAGGTGCACCAGGCAAAGGGGCCTGCCCTGCTGTTCACCAATGTCAAGAATGCAGGGTTCCCGGCCCTGTCCAATCTCTTCGGTACCTATGAACGCACCCTGAAAATATTTGAGCCCCAGCTCAGGCAGGTCACAGCCCTGGTGGATCTCAGATCAGACCCCGGAAGTTTTGTCAGATCACCGGGAAAAGCGTTTGGGGCCTTAAAGGCCCTGGTTCATGCCCTGCCGATTCAAACTGCCGGAGCCCCGGTGTTGAAGCACCGGACACAAATTGATCAACTGCCAATGATCCGCTGCTGGCCAGGGGACGGAGGGGCCTTTGTCCTTCTGCCCCAGGTTTTTTCAAAGGATCCTGACAATGATTCTGTTTTTAAATCCAATCTGGGGATGTACCGGGTCCAGATGTCTGGGAACGCCTATGAACCCAACCGGGAACTAGGACTGCATTACCAGCTTCACCGGGGGATCGGGATCCACCATAAAAAAGCCCTTGAGCAGAAGATTCCGCTGCGGGTCTCCATTTTTATCGGCGGTCCGCCGGCCCATACCCTGGCAGCTGTTATGCCGCTGCCCGAAGGGGTTCCGGAAATCGCCTTTGCCGGAGCCCTGGCAGGACGAAATTTTCGCTACACCACCAAAAACAAATTTTTCATCTCCAATGATGCCGATTTTTGTATCACCGGCACGATCGTGCCCAACAAAACCAAGCCCGAGGGTCCCTTTGGGGACCACCTGGGCTACTACTCCCTTGAGCATGACTATCCCTATCTGCGGGTGGAGTCGGTCTGGCACAGACCCGGGGCCATTTTCCCCTTTACCGTGGTGGGACGCCCCCCCCAGGAGGATTCCAACTTCGGCAGACTCATCCATGAGATCACCCGAACGGCCATTAGTGATACCCTTCCAGGGGTGACGGCCGTCAATGCCGTTGATGAGGCAGGGGTCCACCCCCTGCTGCTGGCCAAGGCCCATGAACGGTATCTGCCCTATGAAAAAAGGGCTCCCAGGGAGCTTCTCACCCATGCCAGCGCCATTTTGGGAACCGGGCAGCTCTCTTTGGCAAAATATCTGTTCATCTGCGCCCATGAGGACAACCCCGGGTTGAATGTAAATGATGAACACTCTTTTTTTGTTCACCTGCTGGAACGGGTGGATTTGTCTTCCGACCTTCATTTTTTTACCCGCACCACCATGGACACCCTGGATTACGCAACGGCACAAATCAATTCGGGATCCAAGCTGGTGGTGGCTGCCGCAGGCCCGAAAAAAAGAGTTCTTGCCACCCGTTTCCCGGAAGGGTTTTGCCTTGCAGATGGTTTTTCAGATCCCGGGTTTGCAGGGCCCGGCATGGTGGTGGTGCAAGGCCCCCAATTTCGCACATACGCTCTGGCAAAAAAACAGATCACCGGCCTTAAAAAACAATTGCAGACCCGGGAGGATCTGACCGCTCTTCCCCTGTTTGTGGTGGTGGATGACGCTGGGTTTGCAAGAAAAACCTTTGCCAACTTTTTGTGGGTCACATTTTTGAGATCCAATCCCTCCCATGATGTTTACGGGGTGGATGAAAAATTCAGGTTCAAGCACTGGGAGTGCCGGGAACCGCTGATCATTGATGCCCGGATCAAACCCTTCCATTCCCCGCCTCTGGTACCGGATCCGGACATCGCCGACGGGGTGAAGCGTCTTGGTCAAATAGGCGGCCCGCTGTTTGGCATTATTTAACCGTTCCTTATGGGGGAGAATATCCATGACAGAACCCGTTCACATAAAAAAAATCCTCGGTGTTTTTACGACCATCCTGGTATTGTATACCCTTACAGGATTTTTTCTGGTCCCTTGGGTCGGGGAAAAAGCATTCATCAAGGGATGGGGCGATTTTATGGGCAGACGGGTCGCGGTAGAGTCTATTTCTACCAATCCCTTCTCCCTGACACTTCTTGCCAAGAAGATTTCCATAAAAGAAGAAACCGGAGACTCATTCGTATCGGTCGGCGCTCTGTTTATTGATTTTTCCATTGCCTCCCTGTTTAAACTTTCGCCTGTTTGCACCCGGTTTGAGATGGATTCCCCGGTTGTGAACCTGGTATTAAAAAAGGACAATACCTTTAATATTTCAGATCTGATGGCTCCATCAGAAGAAGAAACCAGGGCCGCGCCCCAGACCGATCAGGCGGATCAGAAAATTTTTGGGTTGAAACTTTCCAATGGAAACATTTCCAATGGTAACATTATTTTTTCAGATCAGATCCGGGAAAAGGACCATTACATTGAAAACCTGAACCTGGACCTGCCTTTTTTGAGTACCATGGAAAAGGACAGGGATACCCGGGTTCTTGGGGAGGCTGATTTTTTATTGAACAAGGCAAAGATTAAGATCGGGCTTGAGAGTCTGCCGTTTTCTGCTGCCCGGGATACCCTGCTGACCCTCAAGACAGGCCCCATCGATTTTTTAAACTATCTTTCGTATCTGCCCCTGCCCAAATCCCTTCTGGTGAATCATGCGGAAACTTTTTTTGACCTTTCCATGGCCTATTCCCAGACCGGGGAAAAACCGTCTCTGGTTTTAAAAGGATCTGCAGGCCTATCCAATATCGATATCCGGGACATGGATCATACCCCGATTTTAAATGCACCCCATATCAGCTTTACCATTGACCCTTCGGCTATTCTGGAAAAAAAAATCAGGGTTTCCGGATTGAAAATTTTATCCCCGAAACTTCATTTGAGCCGGGATGCAGACGGCAACCTGAATCTTCTCAAGTATCTGCCGGGCGAAGAAGACTCTGAAAAAAAGGTGTCTTCTGAACAAAACACGGACATGGTATTTCAACTGGATTCAGGGGAAATAAAGGAGGGTGTTCTTTTTTTTACGGATGCATCGGGTAAAACACCCTTTGAAACCACCTTGGCCCCTGTTTCCATAAAGCTAAAACAGTTTCTGGCAAAAGAGGATGTTCAGGGTGAATTTGCCATTTCCCTGGACACAGAGGCCCATGAAAGCCTGTCTACCCAGGGGCGGTTTTCAACCGGCCCCCTGGGGATTGAGGGGACGGTGCGTTTAGAAAAACTGAGCATTCCAAAATTTGCCCCCTATTATGAAAATCTGATCAATTTTGATATCCAGGAAGGCCAGGCCCATTTAGATGCCGGCTTTTCGCTAAAACAAACCGGAGACAATCTGGCCATAGTGATTGAGAACAAGCAACTGCGTTTCACGGATTTCAGATTTTGGGATCGGGTCAACAAGGAACTGCCTGTCATCATACCGGAACTGATTCTGATGGACTCGGTTCTGGATACAGAAAAAAAACGGCTGGATTTGGGGAAAATTACCACCTCCCAAGGCAGAATTCTGCTCAAGCGTCAGGCAGATGCCTCCATCAATCTTGTGAAGAATCTAGTGTCCGGGCAAACCCAGGCACCTGTTCATAAAAACGCGGCGGATGAAAAAAACAGTTCCAGTGGTCAGAGCCCACCGGTAATGCCTGACCTGGAAGGCAATTCTCCTCCATGGCAGATCAGTCTTTCCTCCCTGGCAATGGATAACTTTTCCCTTGCCTTTTCCGATATCGGCGCAAAAGTCCCTGTCGCCGTTGACCTGTCGGATATCCGTATCCAGGCAAATGGGTTTAATTCCCTTGACGGGCAAAAGACCCAGATCGATGCCAAGATGAAATGGAACAAATCCGGGAAGATTGAAATCAAGGGATCACTGCTGCCATCCCCATTTTCAGCCGACCTGGATCTTCTTTTGGATAAGATTGATATCCATTCCCTTGAGCCTTATTTTGCAGATCAGGTGAACATTGCAATTCCCAAGGGATTTTTCCAGGCCCAGGGCCATATCGCCCTTCAGATGAATCAAAAGCCGCCAGCGGCTGCTCCCTTCTTCACGTTTAAAGGAAAGGCGTTCATCACGGATTTTGTATCCTTGGATAAAGGTTCCGGCACCCTTTTTTTTAAATGCAATTCCCTTTATTTTTCCGGTACGGACGTCTCCTTATTTCCGGTGAAGGTAAGCGTTAAAGAGATCTCCCTTACAGATTTTTATTCCCGGATCATTATCTCCGACAAGGGAAACATTAACCTAAGACAAATCTTGGTTCAGGATGAAAAACTGCAGGATGGTTCCGACCCGGGCACGGCCTCGGCCAAGGATAAACAAAAGGCAATGTCGCTGCCTGAAATTGGTATTTCCAATGTGACCCTCCAGGGCGGGATAATTGAGTATACAGATTATTTTACCCGGCCCAATGTGACTGCAGAAATGAAAGAGATTGCAGGTCAGATCAAGGGACTTTCCTCATCGGATGGCAGTATTGCCCAGATGCAGCTCAGGGGGCTGCACGGCAAGTCTTCTCCCCTGGAGATTTCAGGCCGCATCAGCCCCTTGACCCCCAAAAAATTTTATGATCTGGATATTTCATTTAAGGACATCGAGCTGCCCCGGTTTTCTCCCTATGCTGCCAAATATATCGGCTATAAGATTGAAAAGGGAAAACTGGTTTTGAATTTGAAATATAAGATAGACGGAAACAAACTGGAATCCCAGAACCGGCTTTTTTTGGACCAGTTCACCCTTGGAGAAAAAGTGGAGAGCAAGGATGCCACCAACCTGCCTGTGCCCCTTGCCATTTCTCTTTTAAAAAATGCGAAAAATCAGATTGACCTTAATTTGCCTGTGAACGGGGATATCGGTGATCCGAAATTCAGTTTTTCTTCTGCAATTTTTGGGGTTTTTGGAAACCTGATCATGAAGGTGGTAGCGGCTCCTTTTAAATTTCTGGGCGCCATATTTGAGGGGGGAGAGGAACTTGGCTTTATCAATTTTGAGTTTGGCAGCGATGTCCTAAAAGAGGACCAAATTGAAAAACTGGATCAGCTTGTTCATATCCTGGTGGAAAAAAAAGAGCTTAAGCTGGTGATTATCGGAACCTATGACAGGAACCAGGACAGTCAAATCCTTAGGGAAAGCCGATACGAAGCCCTTTTGAAATCGGAAAGGGTTCAAGAGCTGGTTGAAAGGAAAACCCTTTCTATGGGGGATGTGACACGTTTGCCAGGGGAAAGGGAATCGGCTATCCTGGCGGCCTATGAACTGGCAGATTTTTTAAAACCCATGGACAAGGATGGTCGGGAAAAAGAGGTCAGCATCCAGGAAAAGGAAAAATTGCTGGTGACCCATGTGGATATCACTGAAAACGATTTAAAGAAGCTGGCCATGGACAGGGCTGAAAATATTCAGGCCTATCTTTTGTCCACAGCCAAGATCCAGCCGGCAAGGCTTTTCCTTTCTGATCCGGATGCACTTGAATCCGAAGCGGATCAGCAAGGCTTTGGTAAGGTTAATTTTTCAATCAAATGAGATGGCCCATGGAAAAATAAGGTTGCTTTCCCCGGGATATTTGTTAAGTTGCCAGGGTATTTTTATTGGGGGAAAGACCAGTGTTTAAACGATTGAAATTTATAATTTATACCCGGCCCTTTATTGTGTTTGCCTATTATTTTATTCGGGTTTACAGCAGGACTTTCAGGCTTTGTGTGGTAAATGAGGATTCCTGGCGTAACCTCAGAAAGAAGGGAACCCGCGTTCTTTTGTGTGCCTGGCACCAGCAGTTTTTTTCAGCCATCCATCATTTTAAATCCTATTCCAAATTCAACCCAGGGCTCATGATCAGTCAAAGCAAGGACGGAGACCTTATTTCGGGCGTGGCCAACAGAACCGGCTGGCACACCCCGCGCGGATCCTCTTCCCATGGGGGGAAACAGGCCATGGAAGAGATGATCTCCCATTTGAAAACCCACGGATTCGGCGCCCACATCCTTGACGGGCCCAGGGGACCCATGGGCAGGGTTAAGGCAGGCGTTATCAAGATGGCCCTGGATGCGGACGCGGTTGTGATTCCCTTTTATACCTCGGCCGACCACGCCTGGTTTTTCAATTCATGGGATCGATTCATGCTGCCCAAACCCTTTTCCAGGGTTTATATCACCTTTGGTCAGGCCATTCGACTTGAATCCTTTGCAGGCCAGGATGCGTTTGAGAACCAGCGTCAATTTCTGGAAACCACCATGAAACCCGGGCTGTTTTTATAGCCCCTGGGGAACAAAAAAAAAAGATAATTGACATTGG
>JAHIVS010000193.1 GCA_018816605.1 Pseudomonadota bacterium | reverse complement strand
CGTGAGTTTCTGAATTTTTGCGGCCAGCTGTTCAATATAAACAGTGTCGTTTTAAAGGGCAGGATCCAGGAGTTGCTGGCCATAGTCAACCTGAGCCAAGCCGCCGACCTGCAGATGCGCAAATACTCCAAGGGCATGCTGCAGCGGATAGGGCTGGCCCAGGCTCTGATCAACGACCCCGAGCTGGTGGTACTGGACGAACCGCTGACCGGCTTGGATCCGCTGGGCCGCAAGGAATTCAAGGATATCATTTTAAGCCTAAAAGCCCGGGGCAAGACAGTTTTTTTCAGCTCCCATATCCTGCCGGACGCCGAGATGGTCTGCGATGCCGTGGCCATAATCAATAAAGGGAAACTGTTGCAGGTGGGAAATCTGGCTGATCTCCTTAACGCCCGGATCAAAGCCATTGAACTCAACTGCCGGAATATTCCCGAGGAAACGGCCGGTAAAATGAAAAGCCAGTCGCTTTCGTCAAATACGGTCAACGGGCAATGGCAGTTTAATTTAAAGGCCGAGGCCGACATTTCTGGGGCGATAGATCTGGTGAAGGCCAATGGCGGGGATATAGTAAGCGTCATTCCCCAAAAGGAAAGCCTGGAGGAATATTTTTCTCGGGAGGTGGCCAGCGATGCGTAAAATAAGAGCCATAGCCTACAATACCTTTACCGAGGGCATCAGGTCCAAAACGCTCTATGCTTTGCTGATCTACGCTTTGCTGATCCTGTTCAGCGTCACCGCCCTGGTGCCGTTGACCCTGGGAGAGCATTCCCGCATCTTAAGGGATTTCGGCTTGTCCGGCATAGAATTTTTAAGCGTGATGCTGGCCATCGTCATCGGGACCACTCTGGTCTATAAGGAGGTTGAGAAGAGGACGATCTATGTGATCGCCTCCAAACCGGTGGAGAGGTTCGAATTTCTGCTGGGCAAGTACCTGGGAATGGAGCTATTGCTGGGCCTGGTGATATTTTTGATGGCCGTGATATTCACTTTGGGGGTGTTGTTCCTGGACGGCAAATTTACCTTGATCCTGCTGTTGCCGGTGGCCATGATCTTCTTGAAAGTGTCGGTGATCAACATCATCGCCCTGTTCTTCTCCAGCCTGTCCTCGCCGGTCTTGGGGGCGGTCTTCACTTTCTGCTTTTATCTGGCCGGCGCCCTAAGCCGGGATATTTTAAGCTTAGTCCAGCGCCTGCCGGAGGGTGCCCTGAAAATTATTCTTAAAATATGTTATTACCTCCTGCCCAATATGGGGAATATGGACCTTAAGAATCAGGCGGTTTACGATACGGCTGTTTTATGGCCCCAGGTTTGGTGGGCGCTGTCCTACAGCGGGGCCTATATCCTGGCGGTTTTGATGATAACCTCCCTGATCTTTGAAAAGAAGGATTTCAAGTGATGAAGGCAGTGGGTTTAATAAAAGGCAGTCCGGTTCGGTGTGTATTGATGCTATTGGGGGGATGCCTGGTGTTTTTCAGCCAGGTTAAGATAGACCTGATGCTTAAAACCGAACGGCAGGGCGAATTGATGTATTTCCCCAATGCGGCGGTGACCAAGGCCGCCGCTTTCGGCTACGACAATCTGGCCGGTGACTGGATTTGGCTGCAGACCATCCAATATTACGGCCAGCATACTTTGACCGACCGGCAGTACAAATATCTGGGGCATATGTTCGATGTCTTAATCGTCCTGGCCCCCGATTTTAGGGTGGCCTATAATTTCGGCGCCCTGCTGCTGGCCCATGACGCCGCCGATGTTCCGGCCGCTGACCGGCTGATGAAAAAGGGAATGGAGAATAATCCGGAAGACTGGTCGATTCCTTTTTTCCGGGGTTTCGTGCATTATGTGTTTGCCCGCAATTACCGGGAAGCCGGCCGGTGGTTCACCATCTCCTCACGCCAGCCCAATGCCCCGGAAATGCCGGGGCGCTTTGCCGCCTTTGCCATGCAGAAGGGAAAGGACCTGGAAACTTCCCGGGCCTTGTGGACGGAACTTATGGGTAAGACCGAGAACAAAACGGAAAAATCTATAGCTCAATATTATAT
>JAHIVS010000192.1 GCA_018816605.1 Pseudomonadota bacterium | reverse complement strand
GTGCCCATACACAACCCTTATTCTGCTGCAGCCCAGCTCCAGGAAGTGATCGACAACCGCAAAGGCCGGAAAACGGACAAACAGGAAAACATGATCAGCACGGAAAACATCTTGTTCATCCTGGGGGGCTCTTTTGAACGGTCCCACAACAACCTGGAATCCATTGTTAAAAAACGGCTCCAACACAAAGGACGGGTCCAGGATGACGGCAGTGTGGAAATCCTGGGGTTTACCCCGGACACGCGAAACGGGCGAGACCAGCTGCAGAATTATTACAAAGAAGCGCAGGCGGATGATTTTATTAATTTTGGTCTCCTGCCGGAACTGATCGGCCGTTCGCCCATAAAAACCTTTGTCAACCTGCTGTCGAAAAACGACTTGACCCGGATCATGCTGTCCACCGAAGATTCAATCCTGAACCAGTATAAAATGGAGTTTCGCTTGTTCAATATAGCGCTGGAGTTTACCCTGGATGCCGTGGAATATGTGGCACAAATTTCAGAAAACCGGAAAACAGGGGCCCGGACCCTGGTCAGTGTATGGGAAAATATCCTGACCGATTTTCAATTTGAACTGCCCGGGTCCAACTTTTCCAGGATAGAGGTCACCCGGAGGCTGTGTGAACACCCCAAGGATGTTTTGCTGGAGATGATGGAGAAATCGCCCTTTGTGGATTTCATTGAAAATTTCAAGACAGAGTATGGGATAGAACTGATCATGGGAGAAGCGGTTCAGCAATATGTGGAAGAATATGCCGCTCAAAACAAGATGCAGGTATCACAAGCCCTTAAAACCCTTTTGCTCAGTGCCTCAGCTCTCAATTATATGGGCATCCGAACCCCCTTTGAAATCACCCTGGAAATGGTTCAGAACAAAACCTATTTTGATACCCTGTTCACCCAATGGTATCAAAACCAGAACAAAACCGACCCAGTGGAAGAGATCCCCTGACGCGTCAGTACAGGGGCAAGTCTTTTCTTTTTACTTGTTCCAGAGATGTTTATATCCGGCCAGAAGAATGCCCGGCAGGGAAAATTTTGGCAAAGCGCCAAGGGCGATCTCTCGGTTGCCGGCAATGGCCTCAGCCGCCATTATGCCGCTGGCAATGGCCCCCTGAATCCCTTCCCCCATATCCAGGGTTGAAAGCCCGGCGGCATCCCCTACAACAAAGGCATTGCCAAGTCTTGTGACCGGGTGTGGCTGGTAAAGGTGATAGGTGTGCCCCTTGGGCGGCGGCGGGGGGCTGTCAATCAGGGAAAGCAGCTGGAGCTTTCTGATGAATCGATGCCAGTGGTCCATGATGGTGCTTCCACTGGTTTTCAGTTTCAGGCATTTGCCCCCGATGCCGAGGTTCACCCATCCGCCCTGTTTGGGAAGATACCAGGCATATCCGGGCAACCCGTGATCAAAAAACCAGAGGCGACACTGTTTATCCGGGGACTGCCCGGCATACTCGCTTTCAAGGCCGACAATCCGGTTTTTTTCAGCCCTTGGATTGGTCGGGGAAAAAAAAGTGCGGTACACCGGGCAGTGGGTTCCCCCGGCACCAATCAGGTATTGGCAGTGGAATTGGTTGTCGATGACATACCCATCCGCTGTCCGGACGATGGTTTTTACCCGGTGGTTCACCACCGGCGCCCGGGAACGGGCGATCATCCAGTGGTCAAATTCAACTCTTCTGACGGCATACTGCCTTGTTTTCACGGGAAGTTTAATCCCGAACACAGAATAATAAATCCAATCAAACCGGGTCAGGCCAAGGGGGTATTCGGCCGGGGAGATGCCCAAGAGTGCCCATACCGACGGCTGTATCCAGCCGGCACAGACCTTGGGTCTGGGAAAGGGGTGTTGGTCCAGGATCAGCACCTCCTCGCCCAGGGTTCGAAGCTTGCCGGCACAGGCCGCTCCGGCCGGGCCGCCCCCCACAACAATGGTGTTTGACCGCCTCATTTACACCGATCTCAAATTTTGAAAATCCAGACAAGGCCGCTCAGGTCGTTGCCTGCCGGGCCGGGTCATGACGATTTGCCAGAGCTGCAGGTCCCGGGAACGAAATCCACCGGCACAGCTTAGCAGATAGTATTTCCACATCCGGTAAAAGCGATCGCCGTAGGCGGGTGCGAGCTTTGGCCAGGCAGTTTTGAAATTTTTCCACCAGGCCATCAGGGTTTTGTCGTAATTTTCGCCCAGGTTTTGCCAGTCCTCCATCACAAATTGACCTTCCATGGCTTTCCCAAGCTGGGCAATGGAGGGGAGTACGGCATTGGGGAAGATATATTTTGTGGTCCAGGGATTACAGGTGCTGCTGCTGACATTGCTGCCGATGGTGTGGATAAATGCAATCCCGTCCGCTTTGAGCAGACGGCCAGCAAGCCGCATATAGGCGGGGTAGTTTTTATATCCCACATGTTCCATCAGCCCGATGGAGATGACCCGGTCATAGGTTCCCCGGGCCTTTCGGTAGTCTTCCAGCCGGATATCCACCGGCAGGCCTTGACACAAATTTCTGGCGTACCGGGCCTGTTCTTTGGAGATGGTATAGCCGGTCACCCGGGCCCCGTAATTTTGGGCGGCATATTGGGCAAACCCGCCAAACCCGCATCCAAGTTCGGCCACCCGCATGTCCGGACCCAAATGGGTTTTTTGGCAGATCATCCGAAGCTTGGCCTCCTGGGCAGCATCCAGGCTGTCTGCATTTTCCCAGTAGCCGCAGGTATACTGCATGCGCCGGTCCAGCATGCGCTGATACAGGTCATTTCCGATATCATAATGTTTTTTGCCCACAAGACAGGCGCGGTCCGGGGTCTGGAGATTGAGTACCCTTGCCTTGATAATATTCCAGGTGGTGAACCAGTCCCGGCGAAGCCGGTTTACCAGATTCACCCGCATCAGCCGGTCGATGAACTGGTCAATGGAGAGGCAGTCCCACCACCGGTCCATATAGGATTCGCCCAGCCCCAAGGCGGTCTGGCTTAAAACTCTGGAATAGAATGCATCATTGTGGACCTGAATATCATAGGGCCTGTCGCCGTTCACCGTTATCCCTGCAAACTGCATCAGGGAAGAAAACGCTTCTTTTACTTTTTTATGATTCATGTCGTCCTCCTGCGGTTAAGAAGATGGCAAAAAAAATAATCGGTTTATTTCAAGCCTGTTTCCTTTTGAACAATGCCCCGAGAACATACCCGAAAAATGTGTTGAATCATCCAGATCATCATCCCCCACAGACAGGTATAGGGGATAAGGGTGTTGATCAATTGCCAGGTGGATTTGCCCGGGTTTGAAATCCGAAACGAATTGAGTCGGGGGTACCAATCCGGCCAGATTCGGCCCGACCTTGGAGGTGCCTTGTCTCGTTTTGATCGCTCAACCATGCTGATCCTCCGCTTGGCTGTTCCTCCCCTGATTATATCCATCCGCCCATCCGGGTACAATGGTTTTTTAAATTTTTTTTTGCTCAATCTGGAAACCGGGGCGTTTTCTTTTCCAGAAATGCGGTAATCCCCTGCAGGCATTCACCGGTTACAATTAATTGTGCCGCCATTTCAGCCTCCAGCTCCAGGGCTTCTTCTAAGGACAGCCCCCGGCTCTGCCGGATGACCGTCAGGGCATGCCCAACGGCCCTGGGTCCATTTTGCGCGATTTGTTCTGCCAGCGTCAATGCCGCATCAACGGCCCGGCCCGGCTCACTTAATCTGTTCACCAGGCCAAGACCCAAGGCCTCTTGGGCCGTTACCCTTCGGGCGGTCAATATGAGGTCCGATGCAACGCCTTTTCCCACAAGCCTCGTTAAACAGGGTCCCCCTCCCCAATCCGGCATTAACCCCAATCGCACTTCGGAAAAACAGAGTTTTGCTTTGGGGTCCATCACGCGCAGATCGCATCTGACGGCAAGCTCCATGCCGCCCCCATACGCCGCCCCATTTATGGCGGCAATGATGGGGACGGGCAGGGACACAAACCCGTCAATGGCTTTTCGAATACGGCGGATAAGTTGTCTGGCCGGTTCAATATCTCTGGTGCCCAGAACTTCAAGGAAGTCGGCCACCAAAGGATTTTCAGGACTTACATCAAATCCTGCGCAAAATGCCTGGTCTCCCGCTCCGGTTAGGATAATGGCCCGGGGAAGCGTGTGTTTCAATTTTTCGGTAATGGTTTCCAGGGCCGAGAACATGGACGCATCAAATGCATTCTGCTTTTCGGTGCGATTCAGGGTCACCAGGGCGATCCTGTTTTTCATCTGAATATCAATCTTACTGCCACTCATGGCCCCGCTCCTTTTCATGGTGATACCATCCGAAATGATCCACACAATGGGCATCTGTCACATTCTATTTTCTTTGCATAGATAATGCTTTTATTCAAGGCATTATCTTATCAATTCAATTCCCGGTACCCCAAGCACCTGACCCTTATTTGGAATATGTCAGGATCTTTTTCAGGGTGTAAAAAAAAGGGTTGTCTGTTTGCCTGAGCGATAGCCCCCCAGCGGGTTGAAAGGACAGGTGAAGGGCAGGTCTTAAGTAAAGAGGAGGTAGGTGGCATGAATGTTGAATTTGTTTTTTTAGAATCGATTTTTTTAGAATTGGTTTTTTTAATAGCCGGATATTTTTAAGGCTCGATCTTGTTTGAAAAAAAGAGTGCAGCAGAAAGTGGCCTGTTACTGCACCCGGGAGGCCTATGATTTTTAAAAACCCATCAGCTCTGAAACGTCGTATCTGCCAGCTGACCCATCGGGAAGCGTCGGCCAGACTCAAGGTGTTTGAAGACACCTCGGAATTCATGTTAATTGATGTCGGCGATGTCATGCGCCTTGCCAACAGCGATTATCTGGTGACCGGCCATGCCCGTGAGGGCCGGTTCGGAATAGATGATCAGCCCAAGTTCTGGGTCAAAAAAGCCGTTGACCTGACCACGGGGGAAAAGAAAATCATCAAACTGGTTTTTCTGGAAACCTTCAGCAACACCGTTGGGGAGACCTCTTTCCAATTCGTACGAAGCCCTGAAAAAGAAGCTAGTGTTCTTGAAAAAATGCAGGGTCATCCCAATTTCATGCACGGCCAATGGGTCCGGGATGCTGCTGGCAATATCGTTCGGATAATTGATTTCATTGCAGGTCCCTCACTTTATGCCTATCTGCGGCAGTTGGAAATGCCCCCCACAATATATTATCATCAGGAGATGCCCCGGGTCATGCAATTGTTCATCCGGAGCGTTCAGGGACTTTCAGATCTGCACCGGTTTGGATTGCACCATGGGGATATCCGGGCCGACCACCTGATCGTAAACAACCAGACCGGTAACCATGTGTGGATCGACTTTGATTATGAGGTCAGCAGGATCGATTATGATGTCTTGTGCCTGGGCAACGTACTGTTGCAGGTTGTGGGCAAGGGAAGACATTCCCTGCATGACATCCGCCTTCAGTCCCTGGATTATCCGGACCTCGGCAGCCCATTGATTCCGGGTGATATGTCCCTGATGTTCCGGTACCGGGTTGCGAACCTGGGCAAACTCTATCCT
>JAHIVS010000741.1 GCA_018816605.1 Pseudomonadota bacterium | reverse complement strand
ATGAAAAAGAGGGGTGTTTGATGCTGGAGTATCATGAACGACTAAGAAAATTGCCGATCTGGAATAAGAGTCAATATTATTGTTTCAGCCATAGTCTGCGGAATGTCAGCACGGGTCAACCCCTCTCCAATTATTTTAATCGACAACAAGTCAATAAAGATAAGATATCTATAAAACCTGTCAAAACGCTTGAACCTGGACGTTTCCGTCTGGCTCGACATAAACTTATTGTTGAGGAAAACGGTATTGTGTCATGGGAGATTTGTGAGGAAATGAACAAAATGAAAAGTGGGCCGTGTGTCATTGAATCCGGTATTCTTTTTCTCTGCTTAAAGAATGATGCCGTTTATGAGAGTCAAAGCAAAAGAGAATGGGTCACCCAGCTCAGATCAATGCCCAAATGGGATAAAACCTTTGCCTCGGGTCATTGGAATATCCTGAGAGCGTGTGTCAAGGAAAAAGAAAGTAACAAATCCGTGTCATTGCCTTGGGATTCGGATTTGAAAAAAAAACGAACACCAGACAATCTGCAATTTTCAAAAAGACAGGACCGTAAAGGAGAAAGCAGTTTAAATCCGTTGTTAACAAACTTTGGCCGTTTAAGGACCTCGTTGTATGACACCGTAAAATTGAAAAAATTGTGGGACCGATTTTCTCCTCTGGTTATGGACGGTCTTCAGTTTGGGGTTCGCATTTTTTTATACTTGTTCAAAAAGTTTGTGCTTTGGGGTTACAAAATCAAAGATTCTTTTCTTAAACATTATAAAAAATAACAATATTTTTAAAATTGAATAATTTATTGAAACAATATTTCTGGAGGAAAATAAAATGGATCACAAAACAATATTTTTAATGATTTGTCTGGTTTTAAGCACTCTTTTTTTTATCCCTTCTTTCCTGGCGTATGCCGCTGATGACCATAAAGAAAACAAATGGAACGTCCTGTTGGCGGATGGTGGAAAAAATGATGATAATGGAAAGCATCAAAAGAAAAAACGAGAACACCATCAAAATAGTGACAATGACTCCAGCGCCATAACACCGGTAAATAATTTAGTTTACCAGGCCGAGTGCGGGGCTTGTCACTTTGCCTATCAGCCGGAGCTCCTGCCGGGATCTTCCTGGATAAAACTTTTGACAAGCCTTGAAGATCATTTTGGAGAAACCTTCGAACTGGATGCTGATTCCCAAAATATCATTACAGATTATCTGAAATCCAACAGCGCTGACCATAGCACGAAAAAACGGGCGAAAAAAATCATGAAGGGACTTGGGAATCAGGCTCCATTGAGAATTACCCAAATCCCATGTATCATTAAAGAACACCATGAGATCTCTCCTGATGTATTGAACCGAGAATCCATAGGTTCTCTATCCAATTGCATTGCCTGTCACACAACGGCTGAAGACGGTATTTATGATGATGACAATGTAAAAATTCCAAAATAGAGCAGGTATATCAAGATGAGGATTGATAAGGATTATAAATGAACAATATATCGTTTGAGAATTTAAAAGGTCTGTCCCCTGATGAGGTGTTAAAGCGTCAGGAGCAGTATGGCTTTAACGAATTACCGACCCAGGGGAAACGAAATGGTCTGGATATCCTGATCGGGGTTTTAAGAGAACCCATGTTCCTGTTGTTGATCGCATGCGGGGCATTGTATCTGCTGTCCAGCCATAGGCATACGTCATTCGTGATCTTTAACCAACGGGGTTGATTTACACCCGGAAAGGTGCTGTTATGGGTGCCCTTTCGCTCTGCCTGGATTTCATCAACATGTTTTGTTTTTATTAAGAATTCTTGGTAACAAGGACGAGCCTCCAACTTGGGGTACACTTTTGGCAGGCAAGAAACCTCAGTTATGACACCTGGACTGAAGCCAGAAAATACTTTAAGAAATATGGTGGTATAATGAGGAGAGAAGATAAGCCAGGGAACGGCAAACCTATCCATCAAAAAAATTAGATCCGGACAGAATTATAGAGCGATCTCTTCTTTCAGTAGCTGTTCATGTCGTCGTATTTTCAATCAATTCTCTAACATAGTCGTGACTTTTTAGGAGAAGCCGGTAAGCTTGCAAATCGGTTGGTGGATATGAATTTTGTTGTTTTTGAAGAACTTAGATATATAGGGCTTTTTTCGGCATTGAATTTTTGATTCAACTGGGCCTTTACCAGTAGTCCGGGACAATTTTCAATATTCAAGTTGATACATAAAAACCACGACCCTGATCATTATTTTATGAAGGTTGCATATATAAAAAAGACCACCCCTGAAGCACTATGTAACAGGGGCGGTCAAAGTAATGTGGGTTGCCTAACCTTTTGGCAGAGGTCGTCGAGACCTGATAAAAAAATACCACAATGTGGTGAATTGTCAAAGATTTTTTTAAATTTTATAAAACATGCTCTTTTTAAACCGTTTCGGTTAGGGTGTTTGGGGTCAAACAAAAATGGATTGCCTGACTCCCCACTTTACCCCAACTATTGCTCATCTCTACCTTTAAGAAATAATGGTGATTATATATCTTCATAGGTATCAATCCTGACAAGTCTTGCGCAGGGGGCTATCACACCTGAAGATGTCGCGGCTACATTAAAAAAACAAAAAATTCCTGAAGAGAAGGTTTGCGTCCTTGTGAGTACGGTTCAGGAGGGTTGTCTACGAGAGCGTAATTATGCACTATCTATACTTGCACACTTTCGCCGTATGCCTATCAGACAGATGGCAAAGCTATTAGTCACCGATAGGATGAGAACGATTCCCCTGATCCGGAGGGGGAATAGACCCTTACGAAACATAAGAAAAGATAACAATCCGGATTTTATAAGGAAAAATATCATGAAACTGAATACAAAGAAAAAGATATAGAAGAAGGCAAGGAGCATTGGGGAAAAAGGCACGACCAGAACCATCGGCAATGTCAAGATGGTCGTCAAAAAAATGTTTAGGGTTAGTGATAGTGATACGGAAAAGGTGTTTAATGTGTCTATTTATAAAAGGTTTTGACAGATTTTGCAGGGAGATTATTTGAAGAAGATAAAGACAGTGCTGATTTGGTGGCCGTTAACCGTTTTTAAAATAATTAGACGGATTTATTAAGCCCCATCATATTTAAGATAAGCAATTAGCATTTTGACCAATTCCTCCACAAATGTGGTTTTGGGGATGAATTGATCATCGGGGTGGGCTGCGAATCGATGGGTCAAGCTCTCGACTGTCTGGACGATAACGAAACAGGCATGCTCCAGAAAGGTTGGCCGAATTTCAGGATACAGACGGAGAAGGCTGGCCACAGTTTTGGCGGCATGCCGTTCGGCCTCAAGTAATGAT
>JAHIVS010000191.1 GCA_018816605.1 Pseudomonadota bacterium | reverse complement strand
GGCCTGTATGGCTTTGGGGGGAATATAATCGGCGGAACCGGTGTGCACGACAAATTTAATATTCGGCCGAATTTTTCTGGCTTCCAGCATAAAGGTGTTGCCGTCTTGACCGGGAAGCCGGATATCCACCACGGCATCATCGATTGGGTGGGTTTTGACAATATCAAGGGCTTGTTCGGCGCTTTCAGCCTGGAAGACCACATATCCTTCATCTTCCATGAATGCGGCAATACTCTGCCGGATGCTTTCTTCATCATCAAGGATTAAAAACAATCTGGGTGGGCAAGGCATTGCATTTCCCCTAACTTAAAGTATAGGCTGTTTTCTTTTTAGCAACTGCTGTATGTCCCGTGACAATGACTCAACTGCCACCGGCTTCATAACAAACCGCTGTATTCCCGACGCTTCCAGCAGTGTTTTATTAACGGCCCCGGCATACCCGGAACAAAGGATAATGGGCAGGTCTTTTTTAATTTTGAGCATTGACCTTGCCAGGTCAAGCCCGGTGAGTTCCGGCATGGTCTGATCGGTTACCACCAGATCAATGGCTTCTGGGTTCTTGGTAAAAAAAACCAGGGCATCCGCGCTGGATGAAAAGGCATCCACTTGATACCCGAGCAGCTCAAACCCCTCCTTACACATGAATGCAATGTCCGGGTCATCGTCCACCACCAGCAGATGCTCGCCAAATCCCGCCATATGGCGGCCTTGGTCGAGATCTTGTTTTTCTATTCCACAATCTCCCTGGACTGCCGGAAAAAGAACCGTAAAACAGGTCCCCTTACCAGGAGTACTTTTTACCCGAATATCTCCATTACAGGACTGAACAATACCATAGGCGGTGGCAAGGCCCAAACCGGTCCCCTTGCCCTCCTCCTTGGTGGTAAAATAGGGATCAAATATCCGTTCCACCACATCTTCGGCCATGCCACAGCCGGTATCTGACACTTCCAGCACAAGATAGAGCCCATCCCCACAGGACAGGTTGGGATACTCCACCATATCTGCCCGGGACAGCACCCGTTGCCCCAAACCCACAATCAGCTCACCACCGGACACTTCCATGGCGTGGTAGGCATTGGTACACAGATTCATAATCACTTGATGGATCTGGGTGGGGTCCGCATAAACCGAACTGCAATTCCGGTCAACCTGATCCACAATACGGATGGTGGATGGGATGGATCCCCTGAGCAATTTCAACACTTCCTTGGCCACGGGATGAAGCCGGATGACCCGTTTTTCCTCTGCCTCCCCCCGGTTAAAGGAAAGGACCTGACTGACCAGGTCGGCGGCCCGAAGCGCGGCCTTTTGTATTTTTTCACTTCTCTGGTAAAGACTGCCGTTGGGATCTGAAGCGCGCATGATCATGTCTGCATATCCCAAAATCGGGCTTAAAATATTGTTCAAATCATGGGCAATCCCGCCAGCCAGGGTACCAATGGCTTCCATTTTCTGGGATTTTCGCAATTGTTTTTCCAGGCTCCGCCATCTCTGTTCTGCCTGTCTTTTCCCAGTGAAATCAAGCAGAGAAACCACATGGCGATCCTTACCCGGAATGGAGCCAAGGCTTGCATATACATATTTTATTTCGCCAGCGTTATTGAGAAATTGAATCTCATACTGCCGGGGGGGGATATTTCCATCGGAATCCAGATGATTTCTAACCCGGAGATGGTTCTCCATAACAGAGATATCCTTGCCCGAAACAAATTCATGCCATTTCTTTTTCCCTTCAATGTCCTTACGCCCCATGCCGGCAAGTTCTGCAAACTTTGAGTTTACCATGGAAATGGTCCCATCCGCCTCCAGGATAATGGCGGCGGTTCCAGAACACTCAAAAACAGCCTTATAGCCCTGCTCACTCTGGGCAAGGGCCCGGGTTCGTTCTTTAACCAGCGCCTCAAGCTGCTCCTGGTAAGCCTTGTTATCCTTTTTAAGTCGGCTTTCCCTCAAACATTTCTGAATGGAATGATATAGAACAATCATATCTTCAATGGGTTTTAGGATGTAATCATTGGCACCCAGACGAAGGGCATCCACCACTGAATTCATGTCTCCCGTACCCGAAGCCACTACCAGTGGAATGTCAGGGTCCCGGGCCTTCAGGACCTCAAGAACCTCAAGCCCATCCATTTCCGGCATCCGCAAATCCAGAAGAACCAGATCAGGAGATTGGGCATCAAAGACTTCTATCCCCTTTTTGCCGTTTTCCGCTTCAAAAACGATGAACCCGTAGTCTTCAAGAAAAGATTTGATACTTTGACGAATATAGGATTCATCATCTATGGTCAGAATTGTAAATTTGCTGTTGTCTTCCAAATCATCTGCCTGCATGGTTAAAAAATTGTTTCTCGACTGGATTTTATATTTTTTTTTGTTCATCCGTTTTTAATTACCGGAGGGTCACAATATTTATGAACAGTATTCTCGTAGGGACTTATATGTCAAGAATAATCCGATGAATATGGGGAAAAATGTAACAAAAAAACCTTTTTTAAAACAAGAGAACAAAAAAAACCCTGACAAGAAAATCTTATCAGGGTGATTTAGTTTGGGTTGGCTCCCCAGCACGGATTTGAACCGCGGACCCATTGGTTAACAGCCAATTGCTCTGCCAACTGAGCTACTGGGGAGCAGCGTCTTGTGACCGAAGCCAAACAAGACTCGGTGTTTATATATCAGGCCATTTTCTTTGTCAAGCATAAATAACAAAAAATTTGACATCATTGGCTTATATGATTATTCTGTAAACATATTGCTATAATACGTCCTAAGGAGGAAACCCAATGGAAATCAGCAACATAAACGGATCAAATGCGTATACCGCGAACAGCTCGACACAGACAGCAGGCAACGCTTCGCTTGAAAATAAAAAAACACAAAACCCAGAGGACACCCAAAAGCCTGCTACATCCCCTTCATCACAACAGGCCTTTCAAGTTAATATCACCCAGGAAGCCCAGGATATGCTGGCTGCAAAAGCGACACCGCCACCTGCACAGACGACCCGGTCAGACAATGATTCAGACGATGGGAGCCAAAATCAACGCCCGGATGCGGCCCAACAAGCCAGACAGATTATCAACATTGTTGCATAAAAGTGATCTTGTTTACCCTACTT
>JAHIVS010000190.1 GCA_018816605.1 Pseudomonadota bacterium | reverse complement strand
TCGCGCCCCCATAAAAGGCTCTTGCGCACAACACCCAATATTTCCCCTTTTTGATCGATAATAGCCGCTGAAATAAACAATTTATTTTCGGAATCTTTCTCTGCGAAAGAACTGATCACCACCGCTTTTGACCGTCGAGCCTCTTCTCTGAGTTGATCGATGGAAGGTCCATCTCTGGTTTCAGCCAATTGTTGAAAAGCCTGCTTGGACAGATAGTAACCCGTGGTCCAGAGTTCAGGAAAAACGATTAGATCGGCTTCTTGGCCGAGCTGTCGCATAAACTGAATCCCTCGTTTTAAATTGGCTTGAATATCACCTAAAATCGGTGTGATCTGAATGGCAGCAACCTGAAACATTTCCGGAACTCCTCCTAATCAAGCGGTGACAAAAAATGATTTCCACAATGGTTTTTCTGCAGCTGGCGGATTTTACAAATTTGATTAACTTCAGACTTAAGTTTATTAAAGCTATCACAAAATAACAGTTCATTCAAATCATATTCCCATTCTGGCAGGGTTGACAAAACCACCCATAAAAGAAGATCATCGGGATATGCTGCCAAGGACTGTGTAGAGGGCAAAAGGATGCTTGCGGTCGATGCTGGCGCAGGAAAATTGAGTATTTCTGAGCAACACAAGTGCTTGTTGATCATTTTAAATGGCTCCTTTCTGTTGAATACTCTAAAAGTGGACATTGGCGACGGTATTTAACCCTAGAATTTTAGAAAGGCAGAAAATTCCCATCAAGCCGTCTTCGCATATGGCACAACCTGAAATTGCCGTGAGATCATAGGAAGCCGGTTAAAAATCCGGGTTGATCTATGCCGGGATTCTGGTAAACTGCAGGCAGCCCGGTCAACCATTTCAAAGGATATTCCCATGAAAACACACCATCTGTTAGCCATTTTCCTGATAGCTCTTTTTTGGGGGACCCCGGCCCATGCCGCCGATAAATTCCAGGCCCAGCTTGCCGCCCAGCAGACCGTGGCGGGTGAAAATGCCATTGCCATAACCTTTTCCAGGAAAGTGGACACACGGCAGGATATCGGCCTCTATTTGCGGATTTTTAAGGAAAAGGATCTGCCCGTGGAAGGGGCCTGGATCCTGTCCCAAGACCCCCAGGTGGCCTATTTTACCAATGTGGAGCCGGAAACCCCATATGTGGTCCGGGTCCACAAGGGACTGAAATCCGAGGACGGGGAGATCACGGACCATGAAGCGACCTTCCAGGTGTTGACCCGGGAAGCGGACCCCATGATCGGCTTCGGCAGCAGGGGCTTTGTCCTGGCCTCAAGGCTGACCCGGGGGCTTCCGGTGAATTCCCTGAACATTCCCCGGGCGGATATTGATTTTTTCCGGATCAAACCCCAGGCCCTGGGGGGATTCCGGGAAAATTTTACCACGGAAGGTCAGCTCTATTACTACCAGAGTCGGGACCTGGGCAATTCAGCCGATCTGGTTTATTCCGGCCGGTGGGACCTTGAGATCAAAAAAAATCTGCGGTCCCAGGTGAATATTCCCATCACCCATATAAAGGAATTGGCCGAGCCCGGGATTTATTTTGCCGTGTTAAAAGGGGCCGGCGTTTATGATTATGGGTACAGCAGCACCTGGTTTACCATCAGCGATCTGGGACTCCACGCCAGAAAGTATGACCAGTCCCTTCAATTTTATGTCCAGAGCCTTGAGACGGCCAAACCCATGAAGGATGTCCGGGTGGAAGGGGTTGACAAGAAGGGGAAATCCCTTTTTTGCACCACCACCGATGAACAGGGAGCAGCCGTTGTGCCGGGGGCCTTTGAAGGCCTCACCCTGGTGACGGCCACCCGGAAAAACCATATCAGCTTCCTGCCCATGGATGTACCTGCCATGGATTTGTCGGAATTCAAGATGGGCACGGAACTTTTCCGGCCCGTGGACCTCTTTGTTTATGGTCCCAGGGACATTTACCGACCCGGGGAAACGGTACCCATTGACGGGTTGCTGCGAAACCAGGATGGCCGGATGACGCCGGGACTTCCTGTCAAGGCACAGGTCCTGCAGCCCGACGGACGTATGGTCCATGAATTTACCTGGAGGGCCCAAAATCTAAACCATTATCAATATGAATATCATTTGCCCCCGGATGCTGTGACCGGCAAGTGGCGCATTGCCTTTACCCATGCCGCAAGCAAACTCAAGGAATATCCCTTTGTTGTGGCGGAATTCCTTCCGGAACGCATG
>JAHIVS010000022.1 GCA_018816605.1 Pseudomonadota bacterium | reverse complement strand
TTCAGGGAAGACCTGTATTACCGGATCAATGTAATTTCAATAGATGTCCCTTCTTTGAAAGAGAGAAAAGAAGAGCTTCCGCAGTTTGTCGAACATTTCATAAAGTTTTATTCAAAAGAAAACCATAAGAAAATAAACAGCATATCACAGGACGCTTTTCAGTCGCTAATCAATTACAACTGGCCCGGAAATATCCGGGAACTGGAAAATCTGATCCGGTATCTGATGGTGACCACACCCGAGGACTATATTCAGGCAGGAAATCTTCCTCCCCATATCCGGGAGCAATCGCCCATAACCGATGCCCCATATGCGGCTTCCGGCTTTTTAGATCCCCAATCGAACAATGAGTTTATGGTGGATCTTACAGGCCAGACCTGGCCGGGCCTGGAAAAAATCTATGTGCATTCCCTGTTGAAAAAGTACAATTGGAATATCACCTGGGCTGCCAAGGCCTCGGGTATCAACCGGTCTACCTTTGCTTCCAGAATGCGGAAGCTGAGCATTAAAAGAACCCCGCCCCTGTAAAAAATTATTTTAATCGTTACGCCCGAAATTTTGGACAAGACGCCGAACAAAGGCGGCAATGGTTGTATCATTTTTCCGCTTCTCAAGGCAGGCAATGGCCAGGGAGATTTCCATGCCCGGTCCCTTCCACATCCCTGCCAGATTCTGTTTGACCAGTTCAGCCGCCTGGTCTTCCCGCATCAGGGCGACACCCGTTCCGGATTTGACCAGTTCCTTGACAATATTTTCATCAACAGCATCGGCCACCGGTGTCAGGGTCAGGTTCAATTGATCCAAATGGGTCTTAAATGCCAGGTGGAAAGGGCAGTGGTGTCGTGTCCATACCCAGGGAAGCTTTACCAGAGTTTCAAGGTCGGCGGTCTCATTTTCTTCGGCAAGGTTTTTGGGCAACACCACCCGGACCATTACCCGGGACAGGGGAAAAGAACAGATTTCCGGGTCCTTGAGTTCTCCGAAATGGAATCCCGCATCAATCTGCCGGGTCGTCAGCATCCGGGCCGTTGTGAAGGTCTGGGTTTCAATAAACGTCACCATGATTTCGGGCTGGCCGCGGCTGATAGTGGAAATGTTTAAAAATCCGGGGTCTGTATTAATCCCGATATTCAGGGTTCCTGCCGGTTTTCTCTGCAGATCCAGGGCCGCCTGCTCCAGGTCCTGTGCGGCCTGGTGCAGTTTTTTTGCCTCAATCATCAAGGTTTCGCCTTCCTGGGTAAGGATCATTCCCCTGGTGGTCCTTTTAAAAAGCACCAGGTTCAGGTGGGCTTCCAGGGCTTTTATCTGGGAGCTGACAGCCGACGGGCTCAGGTGGATTTTCTTGGCGGCCTGGGTTAAGTTCTGGGTTTTGGCCACGGCAAGAAACGAATTGATCTGGTATAGTTCCATTTTTCTCCATCCGGCGTTGGAAATTTTAGCACACGGTGTTTGGATATTGTCCATGGACAATAATGACCTTTCTTTGATACTTCAATGGAAAATTAAATAACAGGATATTTTTACGAATGCAATGGAAGGGCGAACAGGAGAAAAAAATGGAAAAATACAGGGATCTTGCCTTAAAATTGAAGATGAGAAATGCCAGGGTTATTGCTCCCCAAGAAATGGTCTTCGATATCCGGACCCTTTTAAAATGTCACTGGGGGTGTGAAAATCATGACAATCAAAGTTTCAAGTGTCAGAAACGGGACACCCTTTATGAGGAGCGTCTGAAAATGATCCAGGCATATTCCCATATTCTGATGGTCCATGCCAACAATGGACAGGATGTGAGCCGTGCCGTGCTTGAGATAGAGCGCCAGGCTTTCTTGGATGGCCATCATCTGGCCTTTGCCATCCGGTATTGCAGCCTTTGCAAAAAGTGTGCGGTGGACGAGGGCTGCGCCTGTGTCCAGCCCTTAAAGGTCCGGCCCTGTGAAGCCATTTTCGGGATAGACGTTTACGCGACTGCCAAATTGCATAATCTGCCCTGCCATCCCCTGAAAGACAAGGATGAAGTCCAGAACCGGTACGGATTTGTTTGTGTATCCTAGATGAAATAGTTGAAATGTTATACCGTGACCCCTGACCCATGATCCATAAGAAGAGGCCTGTTCCATGAAAATACAACAGATCAGAAATGCGACCCTGAAGATATCCTTTGCAGGAAAAACCATTTTAACAGATCCAATGCTCCTGGGAAAACACGGGATTTCATCTTTTGCCGGGAAACAGAGAAATCCTGTGGTGGAATTGCCCATACCCCCAGCAGATGTGATTCGCGGAGTTGAAATGGTCCTGGTTTCCCATCTTCACCAGGACCATTTTGATGCCGGTGCAAAGGAACGGCTGCCCAAGGAGATACCTTTGTTTTGCAGGCCCGGGCATGAAGATGCCCTCCGGGAAAGCAACTTTTCCCGGGTAACACCCATTGACGCCGTTGTTACCTGGGAGGGGATTGAGATAACCCGGACAAAGGGGTGCCATGCCGGCAATCTAAAATGGGAAAATATCCTGGGGAAGGTGGCAGGCTTTTTATTGAAAGCGGCCAATGAGCCTCTTGTTTACTGGGCAGGCGATACCATTTTATGTGAGGCGGTTGAGACCCTTGTTAAAACCGTGAAACCCGATATTATCCTGACCCATTCCTGCGGTGCAGTCCTTGATGACAGCGGTCCCATTGTCATGGATGCCCAAATGACCATGGAACTGTGCAAGCTTGCACCGGAAGCCGTTGTGATTGCCACCCACATGGAAGCCCTGGACCATGCCATGGTAACCCGGAAAGACCTGCGGGACATGGCAGATGAAAGGGGGATATCCCCACGTCAGCTGCTGATTCCGGCAGATGGGGAAATCATGATCTTTTAAGCCGTGCAGGGCCGATGTTCTGCACCATTGAAAAACAATAAAAGGAGTTGCTGCCCATGAAATTTGTTCATACCAATATTGCGGCAAAAGACTGGAGAAATCTGTCCCAATTTTACATCACCGTGTTCGGCTGCAGGGTAAAGCCTCCGGAAAGAAGCTATTCAGGTGCCTGGCTGGATCAGGCCACAGGGCTTTTTAATGCCTGTCTTGAAGGGGTCCACCTGTTGTTGCCCGGATTTGCGGAGGATGGCCCCACCCTTGAGATATTCACATATAAAGAGATGGAATATACCCAGGGCTCCATGGCCAACCACCAGGGATTTACCCACATTGCCTTTCAAGTGGAGGATGTGCCAAAAATTCTTGAGAAAGCTTTGGAAAACGGCGGTATTCGGTTGGGAACCGTTGTTGAAAGAACGGTTCCGGGGATCGGCATCCTGGTTTTTGTCTATTTTAAGGACCCCGAAGGCAATATCATTGAGATCCAGTCCTGGAGAAAACAATAGGCGGTCCCGGCAAAGGGCACAATCCCGGCAGAGGCGGCTACACCATTGTCGGGATTGTATTTGCCGGTGAATTTTGGGTTTGTTTAACCCACCAAAACCGTTTCAAGCCGGGCGACCAGAAAATCCATTTCCTCTTCATTGATGACCAGGGGCGGTGAAATCCGGATGGTATGGCCGTGGCTGTCATTTACAATAACGCCCAGGGTGAGCAGCTTTTGGCAGAATTCCATGGCATTGCCTTTTTTTACTTCTATCCCGATGAAAAGGCCTTTTCCCCTGACTTCCTTGACATGGGGGGATCGGGCTGCAATTTTTTCAATTCTTGCTTTTAGGATTTCTCCTTTTCGGGCAGACTGCTCTGCCAGGTGTTCTTCTTCAAAGACCTTGAGGGATGCCGTTCCTGCTACGCAGGCCAGGGGATAACCCCCAAAGGTGGATCCATCGGATCCCTTGGAAAAAATCATGTCCATGAGCTTGGCGTTGGTGATAAAGACGGACAGGGGAACAAGTCCTCCGGAAAGGGCCTTGCCCAGAATGACGCCGTCGGGAACAATGTTTTCATGTTCAAAGCAGAATTTTTTTCCGGTTCTTCCCATGCCCACCTGAATTTCATCGCAGACCAAAAGAAGGTCATTTGCATCTGACAGGTTTCTCAAGCCCTTTAGAAAACCTTTGGGCGGAATTTTCATGCCGCCTTCCCCTTGGAAGGGTTCCACCAGAATACCGCAGGTATTGGGGGTGATCGCCTTTTCCACCGCTTCAAGATTGCCGAACTCCACAGAAACAAATCCCGGAGTCAGGGGACCAAATCCTTCCTTGTATTTTTTGCTGGAGGAAAAGGAGACTGCGGAAATGGTCCGGCCATGGAAATTGTTGTTGAAGACGATAATTTCCTGTTGTCCGTCCGGGATTTTTTTTGCCTTGAAACCATAATAGCGCATGGCTTTGATGGCGGTTTCAACAGATTCAACCCCTCCATTTTTTGGCAAGACCTTATTGCCGTGGTTGCCGAACCGAGCCCCCATCTGGGGGGCAAACTTAGCGGCTTCGGACAAAAATATTCCCAAAGGATCGGTGTATACCACATTGGAAAGGACCGAGGCATAGTTGCCGATGAGGGCGTCCATGACCGCATTGGTGATGGTGGCATGATGGTGGCCGGGGTTGGCGGCCGAATAGGCTGCCAGGCAGTCCAGATATCGCTTGCCTTTGTCATCGGTGAGCCAGCACCCCTTGGCATGGCGGACCACCATTCTGATTCTTTCATAATGGTGGGCGCCGTAGTCTTCCTCCAGAGTGAAGATCGCCTGGTCGCTTTCATTGGAAAAGCCGTCAAAATAGTGTATCTTACGCATGGCTGTCATGGGTTCTCTCCTTAATTATCCGCTTTTATAATATCGTAAATTCTTTTTTCTTTGTCTGTGAGTTCCTGGTTTCGGTCCAGGGTTTTTTCCAGAAAGCAATGGTAAAAATCATGGCGAAGGCTGTCCCGGTTGGCAATGACAAACCATTGGTTCCGTGTCCAGTTAATGGCGGCCTGGTCTTCATTTCCGGCTTCAAATATTCCCACCAGGGCTTCTTTTTTATCGGCTATAATATCAAAGGACCGGCCGCCGATTGTTTTAATCAGGTTTTCATGTCCGGGATGGGCCACCTGGATGTCAAAGCGTTCCGGGATTTTTCCCATGGCAATATACCGAATGGACACCCCTCTTTTTTCCGCAGATAACAAAGCATCGCACAAATGCCTGTCTGCTTCGGGAAACAGCCTGACATAGATTTCTTTTCTGGCAGCCTTTATCATTGCTTTGGCTTTTCCCATTACCGTGTCATATCCGGTAAGGGTCCAGACATATTCGAAATCTTCTTTCTGTGAGGCTTTGGCGATTTCCTTTTCAAGGGCGGTAATTTTTTTGTCAAATCCCGATTTTAAGCGCCGTATCAATTCATCCGAGGGCAGGGGGGCATATTGGCCTGTTGTCACTTCAATCACAGACCCTTTGGATATGAGGTTCCGCAGGACATCGTATATCCGGGACCGTGCAATTCCGGATATCTTGCTCAACTGGGACCCATTGATAGGGTGGTTTCCGACCAATGCCATATAACAGGCGGCTTCGTATTGGGAAAATCCCAGATCTTTTAAGTGTGTGGCGGTGTTCATAATTGCCTCTGATTATGTTGCTACTATAATAGCAACATAATCCTCTGGCTTCGGATTGTCAACCCAAATCTTATCTGCCCAGGATGTGGGCATACTAAGAATTGACAAGCAGGCCTTCCTGTGAGCATATAATAGATCAAAATGATCAATGCAGAATATCATTAAATGAGGAGTATAGAATGGCCGGACTAAACAAGGTAATGCTGATTGGAAGACTGGGAAGAGACCCTGAAATCAGGTATTCCCAGCAGGGCCTGGCGATTGTTAATTTTTCAATCGCCACCAGTGAATCATGGAGCGACAAAACGACCGGGGAAAAACAGGAGAGAACAGAATGGCACCGCGTCTGTTCGTTTGGCAAACAAGCGGAAATTCTGGAAAAATATCTGTCAAAGGGCAGCCAGGTGTATATAGAGGGCCGACTTCAGACCCGGAGTTGGGAAAAAGACGGGCAAACCCATTATACCACTGAGGTTGTGGTAAACGATTTCCAGTTTCTGGGCGGAAAATCCGATGGTCCGGGGAACCCAAGCCAGGGCGGCTACCAGGGTAACCAGGGAAATCAGGGCGGATACCAATCCGGCAAAGCCCCTTCCCAGGGAAACAAAGGCCCCAATAGTAATAACTATCAAGGCCGGACCAGTCCGGGCATGACCGGTGGTCAGGATTCCATTCCAGATGATGATATTCCGTTTTAGCGAATACCTTAGACGAAAGTTCAATATTAAGAGTCCTGTAATTACAGGACTCTTTTATTTTTGAGGTCATATCATCTCCGGCCTCTTTTTTTTTGCAGGCCTCAGGAATCGGTAGATGATTTTTCAATATCTATGATTTTAGACTTTAGATAGGGTTTGGTTTCATACCGGGTGATATGCATTAAATCATGGTTCAGCCGCCCCATCCTTTTGACTTCTTTTAGAATTGCATCCAGGGCCTGGGTGATCTCAGGATCCATCCCCCTGTGTTCTATGAGGATATCGCAGAATCCATTGATTACCTGCAGGGGCTGGCTCAGTTCATGGCAGACCGCACCGGCGGTTTCCAAAACAGCCGAAAGTTTTTCTTTTTCAAGTCTGATTTTTTCATGGGAGCGCAGATCTGTCAGGTCTTCAATGGAAAGCAAGGTCACGTCTTTCCCTCCCAGGTTCAGGGGCTGGGTGGAGATCCGCAAAACCCGTACCCCTATTCCTTTGATTGCCATGGTGGTTTCAACCCTGTGTGTGGGTTCTCTTTTTTCCAGGGTATGGGTGAGGGCTTCCTTGAGTTTACATTTTAAACACTCCTGGCCGAAACCACACCCGTCGGGCACCCGGCCATGATTGACACATCCCAGGGCTTTCCCTGCAAGCTGGTCTATGAGCGGTTCATTGTTTTTATTGGTAAACCCATGGAGGACTTTGTTGGCAAGGACCACAGATCTATTTTTATCAATGACACAAATGGCCAGGGGCAAGGCGTTGATAATCTCCAGCAGAGCAGACTTGCTATATTGTCTGACAAGCGTCATTTATACATTCCGCCAGCGCTCTATTCTTTCAAAACCGACTTTGGCCGATTCCAGAAGAACGGACATACTGACCGGTTTTTTGTAATAATCGTCAAATCCGGCATCCCTGCAGTCAGACAATTCAAAAAGGGAAGCATAGCCGGTCAGGGCATAGAGAATCGCCATGGGCATTTCTTTTCGAATGGCCCTGCACAGTTCGATTCCGTTCATCCCCGGCAGATTCAGGTCCAGAAACATAACATGGATTTTTTCTGTTTTCAGTATATTAAGTGCTTCTTCCGCATTTTCAGCAGACCTGACCCGGTATCCTTTTTTGGAAAATGCCAGGGAAAACATTTGCAATACGGCTTTTTCATCATCCACGACGAGAATGGTATCCTGATTCATTGCTGCCCCCTTTTAACCTCTTTGTTACAGGCTAATATTGTTCCGATAATTTAAAAATACCATGGATATCAAGGATCAGTCCGACCCTTCCGTCCGACAGGATGGCACCGCCTGAAAGGCCCTGGATATTTTCAAGATTTGCCCCAAGGCTTTTGATGACATATTCATCTTTCCCCAGAAGCTCGTCAATGAGCAGTGCTTTTTGTGCCTCTTTTGATTCCACCACAACCGCGAGGCAGTCCCAAATGTTTTTTGCATCCTTTTTGTCTGAATAGAGGTGTCGGAGCCGAACCACCGGAACGAGACGATTCCTTTCCTTTACCACTTCACCCCTGCCCTCAATGGTATAACAATTTTCCTTATCCGGTTTGAATGCCCGGGCAATGGCGGTTGTGGGGATGATATATCTTTCATCTCCTACCCGGACCAGCATGCCGTCGATAATGGCAAGGGTCAGGGGAAGGCTGATGGTGAATTTTGTGCCCTGTCCCTTTCCAGATTCAATTTTTAAATTTCCCCTGAATTTTTCAATTACGGATTTGACAACATCCATCCCCACTCCCCTGCCCGAGATATCGGTTATCTGCCGGGCCGTTGAAAAACCCGGTGCAAGGATGAGGTCATAGATCTGGGCCTCTGTGGGGTGGTCGTTTTCAAACACAAGTCCTGATCCTATCGCCTTTTCAAGGATACGATCCCGGTCAAGGCCTTTGCCGTCATCCTCAATTTCAATGACAATGTGTCCGGCCTTGTGAAAAGCGCTTAAATAAATATTCCCCTGATCCGGTTTCCCCTTTTCCCGTCTTTGGTTCAGGGCTTCAATTCCATGGTCCACGGAATTTCGGATCATGTGCACCATGGGTTCATAAAGGGCATCCACCACATTCCGGTCAATTTCGGTCTCCCCTCCTTTCATGTGGAGGGTGACTTTTTTTCCGGAATTACGGGAAAGGTCCCGGATGAGACGGATCATCTTCATGAAGGTGGCTTTGATGGGAATCATTCGCATGGACATGGCAATTTGTTGTATATTGGAGACGATTTGCCCCAGATGATTTACGCTCTGGGTCAGGGAAGGATCTTGGGAGATTTTCTGCCGCAGCATGGACTGGGCAATCACAAGTTCGCCTGCATAATCCACGAGGCTATCCAGTTTTTCCGTATTGACTTTGACCTGGGAAAGCCCCTTCCTCTTGTACGGTCCCTGGTCAATCAATGCCTGGTCAATCTGCACTGGGTCGGCTTTCTTGGCCTCGACCAGCATCTGACCTATTTTTTTACCGGGTTGGTGCTTCTGGAACGCAAGGGTCTGGTCAAGACTCGTCTGGTCAACCACTCCCTTTTTAACAAGGATTTCTCCCAGGAGCGGTTTGTTTCCTTTGGTCAATTCCAGTTGAAGGGTCTGCAGTTTGTCCCGTAAAGGGGTGATATCCATGTCCTGGTCCGCTATCCTCATCTTTTTTGCGGCACCCTGTTTTACTCTGTCCACCAGCTGTTTGAGCATGTCCACAGACTCAAGAATGGCATCGGTTGCAATATCATTGATTAAAAAGTTGTCGTTCCGGGCGCTGTCCAGCAGGTTTTCCGTTGCATGGGCCAGTTGGTTGATTTTTGTCAAGGACAAAAAACCGGCAACCCCTTTAATGGTGTGAAAGGGGCGGAAAATATGGTTGATAATATCCTTATCAGACGGGTCCTGCTCCAGCTCAATCAGGAGGACCTCAATGGCATCTAAGTTTTCTTCCGCCTCTGCCACAAAGTCGATCATTATTTCCATATCTTCGGTAGAGAGGGATTCCTCCTCCCCAGGGCTTTCTTCCATGGCCGGTCTTGTTTTAACTTTGGTTGTTGGTACCAAGAGGACCGTTGGCAGTGTTTCGGGATTCTTTAAAATGGGTGGGTCCAATATCCGGAGGACATCGGCTGTCTCAAAGGTGAAGTCAACCCCTTTTTTCATATGCCTGAGCAAGGCCTGAAGCAGGAGGCGTGCATTTTCTACCGGCTTGAGATTATCCATGCTTTCCAGGGTCATGTTTTCAACATAGTGAAAACATGACGCGGCCACCCGATAAAAGGTGTCGGGTTCGGCCTTTTTTGCAATGGTTGACAGCTCATCCAGAAGCATCAGCATACTGCCAAGATCCGGTGTTTCCCCTGGGCAAAACCCGGCAAGCAGAATGGAAAAGCGATTGAGCAATGCTTCGAGTTGTTCCAGGGTGGCGTTATTTTCCAAGGTATTTATTTCCAAAGTGTATTCCCATGGGGGTATCGTTAATCGGGAAGATATTTTTTGTCAAGAGGTTTAAGCGCTTCATGGATCCGGGGGCCTTGTGACTCACGCCTGGCCTGTTGTTCTGCCTGTCCAGAAATACATGGCACCCGATAGACAGATTCCGACCAGGATGGTGAGCAACCCCAAACCCGTTGTTTTTAATAAAAGACGCATGGCAGGCACCCTTATGGTTTGGAAACTAAAAAAATTATAGCCTAAACTGGCTATCCAGGCAAGTGCGCCACCATATGTTTTTTAGGACTGATGCTTCATAATCAGTCCGGACCAGTTTTTTTCATCCCTCTGCCAGACCAGGGCGAACCCAGCTTTTGTGTAGTGGGATATCAGGTCGTCCCGCTCCCATTGCCGGATCCCGGACACAATGATGATGCCCCCAGGACAAAGACTTGTCCGAATAAGACCGGACAAGTCTTTAAGGCTGGGAAATCTTAAATTGGCACAGATGACGGAGAACCTTGCCACGCATACCGGCATATAATCTTCAATGACGGAAATCCGGTGGGAAAGATGGTTGGCAGCCACATTTGTTCTGGCTTCACTCACGGCATTGGGATCGATGTCCCAGGCGGTGCAGGTTCCAAACCCGGCAAGACAAAGGGCAATGGCCAGGACCCCTGATCCTGTGCCGATATCCGCTCCTGCCAGAAGTCCGTTGCATTTGATTCTAGGCAGTGTAAAATAGATAAAATCAATGGCCGCAAGGCAGAGGCGGGTGGTGGGGTGGTGACCCGACCCAAATGAAATTCCCGGGTCAATGAGAATATCCACATCATAGGGCCCGGCCTGGCTTTTTCTTCCCGATGGCCTGAGGAAAAAATGATCGGTGACCCGGATGGGTTTTAAGAAATTTTGGGTCATATAGGTGGTGCCGTATAGATCCTGATAGGACAATTCTTCATCGTCCACAAGGGATCTGAGAATAATTTTTGCCTGGGAAAGGGGAATGGACAGCCGCAGGGCAATTTGATCTATATAGGCCCTTGCTGTAAGCCTTACTTCCGATTTGTATAGAAGGTCAAGAACAACATCTCTGTTAAATGGAATCATGTCCTTCTTTTTTCAGCAGGTCTTCATACCAGCAGGCAAACTCGAACATTCCCCTGATTTTTTCATCTTCATTGATGATCCCCAGACACATTTCAAGGGCTCCCTGGGCAAGGGCGTTGCTGTATTCATCAGAGTCCACCTGGGATAAAAACTCGCGGATCAATACCTGGGTGGTTCTCTTGGTCTTGTCTTTCCGGATATCAATGGGGTCTTTGGGTTCGGCAAACGGATTCCATTCTTCATACCCTTTTTTGAGAATCTGGCCTCGTCCTCTTTTGCCCATGGCATCGAAGATGGCTTTCTTTTTTTCTTCAATTTCTTTGGGGGTAAAATTATCCATTTTTTCTGACTCCAAGGTATTTTTCATTAAAATCGTTGATCATGGCAGTTGAAACCGGGATCAGCATTTCATGCATTTTGATCTGTTCGGAGTTGATGTCTCTGATAAGCTCTGCAGACAGGAGCTGGAGCTGGGTATATATTTTATCCATATTCAAGGTGGGGTAAGGCTGTCCCTGGACAAAATTGGTCCGGCCGCAAATATGGCTGACACCGGCCGTGGATGTGGGGATTCCGTACACCCTGCAGGTGATGGGGCGGTGGTCATACATTACGCATAAATTATTCTCGCCCAAAAGGGGACAGCGAACCCTTTCCTGGGACATTGTGCCCACAACCTCCAATTGGTCTGTGCCATTTTGAACCTTCTTAAACGCCTCCCTTTTTAATTTCACAAGCGCCCGGTCTGTTTTATCAGCAATTTCAATCAGATCGTTTTTGGGTTTTCCTGAAAAGGTTTCCAGAAATTTATTGTTTAAATACAGGGCCTCAATCAGGGTTAAATCAAAGATCGCATAGCAGCAGTCACTGCATTTTTCCCGGCAGAACACTTCCTTGGGAAATTCATTTTTGACCCGCTCAAAAATACCGTCCACCATGTGGACCAGGGCCTCATATTTTACAAAATGTGGTTTTAAATTCATGGGGTTTTCCTTTATTTTCCAATGCAAAAATTACTAAAAATAGTATCCAATATATCTATAGAGGCCGTTTCCCCGGTGATTGTTCCAAGACAATCAATACTATTTTTAATATCTAGTGCCAAAGTTTCTTCTTCCTGTCCCCGGGCAAGGCCCGTTTTAACAGATTCAAGGGAGGAGAGGGTGAGTTCCAAAGCTTTTTTGTGCCGCAGGTTGGGGATGACAGCAGAGGGTTCCATGGTAAGATCCCGGATGCAAACATCCACAATTTTTTCTTTTAGGTCTTTAATGCCCTGGTTCATCAGGGCGGATATTTGAACCACCGGTATGTTGGCATAGGCCTGTGTCAATTGCGGCAATTCCATCTCCTTTGTGTTTTTACGGGCCAGGTCCATTTTGTTGATCACCAGGATCACGTTTTTTCCCAGGGGAATCATGCGTTGAAATTCCCTTTCGGAAAAAACAGACCCCGGTTCTTTCATGAGAAGAATCAGATCCGCAGCAGTGATATGGTCTTTTGCCTTTTCAATTCCGATGATTTCGACCAGGTCGTCTGTCTCGTGAATACCTGCCGTATCAATGATGACAAAAGGGATGCCGTTAATGTTTAAGCCTTCTACAATGGGATCCCTTGTGGTCCCGGGTACTGCTGTAATAATGGATTTGTCCTGTTCGAGAAGTCGGTTCATCAGACTTGATTTGCCCACATTGGGTTTGCCACAGATGGCCACCCGGATACCTTCTTTAAGAAAGCAGGCATCGTCGTGCTGCTGGATAAAGCCACGGCATTTTTCCATGACCTGCTCCAGCTGGTCTGCTTCAGATGGGGAAATCTCAAAGGGCTCCACTTCATCGGGAAAATCAATGGATGCTTCCAGACGGGCTAAAAAGTGAATCAACGGAGCCCGTAATTGCCCGATTTTGCGCTTGAGTTCCCCAAGATTCTGGGAACAGGCAAATTTTAAGGCGCTGGCGGACCTGGCGTTGATGATGTCGGCAACGGCCTCTGCCTGTGTCAAGTCAATGCGCTGGTTCAGAAAGGCCCGCTTGGTAAACTCGCCGGGTTCCGATAGCCTGGCACCCCGGGAAATGGCCAGCTCCAATATGGTTTTGAGCACAATGGTTCCCGAATGTGCCTGGATTTCGACCACATCTTCGGCTGTGTACGAACGGGGCGCCTGCATGGGAACCAGCAATACTTCGTCTATGACCTGTGCATTGTCCGGGTCTGACCGGTCCATGATGAATCCGTGGACTACCCTATGGGAGATCAGATGGTGGGGGGGGCCCCCGGGCTGCCGGGTCGTTGAAAAAAGTGAGGCCGCAATCTCGAAAGCCTGGGGGCCGGAAATCCGTATGACACCAATACCGCCACTTCCATAGGGGGTTGCTATTGCGGCAATTGTATCATTCATTATATTTGTTTTCTAAGCCGTCGTTTTCCCCTAAACGAGTTCTTTTTTTTGGGGAAGATCACCAGGCGGCGATAATAGCCGTCCCCCATGCTCTGGGTTCTGACCTGGGCATCATCCTTGAGGGCAAGGTGAACAATGCGCCGGTCCTGGGCGCTCATCTGGTTTATGGTGGTTGGGCGGCCTGTTTTTTTGGCTTTTTCCGCCATTTTATAGGCCAAATGTTTGAGATTGGTTTTCCGGGTTTCCATATACCCTTCTATGTCCACCTTTACCCGGACCCGTGCTTCACTCTTTCGATTGATAATTTTATCGGTCAGAAACTGCATGGCATCCAGGGTCTGTCCCTTGCGGCCAATGAGGATACCGGAATTGCCGCCAATGATCTTCAGGGTGAGGCGATCCTCATGGGTCTCGGCCTCAACCGTGGCATCATCGGTGATCAGGTTTGCCATTTTCTGTAATGCTTCTTTCCCGATATCAATGGACTCCTGGGTCACATCCACCGGGGGGGGGGCATCCGGGGCCGAGATTTCCCATTTCCCATTGCTAGGGTCGTCCTCTGCATCGCTTGTCACCTGGTCCTCATCAAAGTCCTGGTCCTCATCAAAGTCCTGGTCCTCATCAAAATCAGGCTCCTGAGCGGGTGTCGGGCCTTCCGGGCGTTTATCGGCCATCTTGTGTGGCGGTTTTTTAAGGGTCTCCGGAGCCGGTTCCAGTCGGGTCTCTTCTCCAAAGGCTTCATCCACAATGGATCTGATCCCTTCCAGTTCTTCGGCAGATGTTTTGCTATTATCTGATTCCGGAAGTGTGACCATTATTTTGGCATCCCTTCGGCCCACAATTCCGAAAATTCCGGAGGCGCCGGTTGAAAGGATTTTATAATTCAGTTTTCCTTTGGAAACACCCAATGCTGAACAGGCATTTTTTACAGCCGCATCTACGTCTTTTCCAGCAAATTCCTGGGTTTTTTTCATATGACCTCCTGGTGTTAGGAAAATTTCTTCTGGGTATAATACTGCTGACCCATTGAAATAATATTGTTAACAAACATGTACAAGACCAGTCCGGCCGGGAAGTTGATAAACAACACAGTCATGAATATGGGCATTAGCATCATCATCTTTGCCTGCATGGGGTCCCCAGCCGTGGGCGTCATTTTTTGCTGGAGCAGGAAGGAGGCGCCCATGAGAAGTGTGAGTACGGGAATACCGTGGGGTGAATCCATCATGGGTATGGAAAAATTAAAATTAAAGAGCCGGTCCGGTGCCGACAGGTCGGAAATCCACCCGATAAAGGGTGCATGGCGAAGTTCAATGGCCTGGTAAAGCATACGGTAAAGGGCAAAGAAAATGGGCATCTGGACCAGAAGGGGCAGACAACCCGAAGCAGGATTAACCTTATAGGTTTTGTACAACCCCATTATTTCCTGGTTCATCCGCGTTTTGTCATTTTTGTATTTTTCTCTCAACTCCATCATCAGGGGCTGAACTTTTTTCATCTCATTCATGGATTTATAGCTTTTGGTGCCAAGGGGCCAGAAAATCAGCTTGATGAGAATGGTCAGCAAAATGATGGCAATACCATAGTTGGGAATGAAGTCGTGAATCGTATTCATCGTGATCAGCAGGGGTTTGGCAATGATGTCAAACCAGCCGAAGTTGATGGCTTTTTTGAGACTGTTCTCGTATTGGCCTAAAATTTTATGGCTTTTGGGACCCATATAATAGGCATAGTCGTATTGTCCCTGTTTCCCGGGGTCCAGGCGGTCCATTTTCTGGACAAGCCGGTTGGTGGCAATATCATTGGTATAGGATAGTTTGAGACGGGCTTCCGTGGCAACCTTGGGCATCACCGCGGTCATGAAATACTGGCTTGTGTAGCCGGCCCAGTCAACTTTACCGCTAAAGGTATCCTGGTCTTCGATATCATCCGGGTCTATCTCTTGGTAGGTGCCGTTGAGATAGGTCATAGGCCCCTGATAGGCAAAACGCGATTGCTTTCTCACCGCTTCGTCATAAAATCCGGGCATGGAGATAACAATGGCATCGTTTAGGGGCATATTGGACCCGTTCTGGACAATGATATTGCAATCTATCAGAAAGGAATCTGCCCGGAAGGTGAAAATTTTCTTAACGGAAATTCCCTGGGGGCCCATCCATGAAAAAGCAATGGTTTTTTCTCCCTGGGACAGGCTGACCGCGGCCGTGTCGGTGCCGGCTGCATAAACGGCGTTGTCCAGGCCCTGGATACTGCCGCCTTCCATGTCAAAGGAAAGGGTTCCGTTCACAAGTTGCGGGGGAACCAATTGTTTTAAAGGGGAGTTTTTCTGGTTCGTCTCCTTATATCCTTTAAGTTCAAAACTTCTGACGGTCGCCAGATGCTCGGATATGGCAATCTCATACAACGGGGTGGACACGGATATGGTCCGATACTCTTTCACTGCAGGCATCGACGGATTGTTCTGACCTGCCGGATGCTGGACTGCGGTCCCTGCTGCATAATCTGAAACATTGGGAGCGTTTGTCGGGGCATTTGCCTGTCCCACTTGATTGTTCTGGACTTCCTGGGACGGATTATTAAGTTCCGGCGGTGCGGTAAAAAAGTACTGATAGCCCACAAGGACCACCACGGAAAGCACCACCGCTAATAATAATC
>JAHIVS010000189.1 GCA_018816605.1 Pseudomonadota bacterium | reverse complement strand
AGCCTTTCGGGTCCATCCGTTTTCCCGGTAATCCTCGGCCGACTGCCCTTGTTTTAAGGCAATCCCCTCCCTTATCTTATAGATGCGTTCCATGGTGATACATCGGTAGGCAATCTGTTTTAATTCATCTTCATCCAGGGCAAGCCCGGTATTGAGTTCAATCCTGTCGGCCGCGGTTCGAAAGTTGAATTCTTGGCCCTTGGCACCGTTCTTTGTTCCTGACGGCAGCCCGAGGCACTGCATAAGGGTCTGTTTTATTTGTGTCAGATCAACGGATCCTGCCGGACCTTCCATGGTTTCCGGCCCCTGGATGTCTGGATCTGGGCGGTTCCGGGTCAGCGGTGCATCAATATTTTCAAGTAACTTTCTCTCATAGGCAATAATGCCTTCGGGATCCTTTACTTCAAATGCTATTGTACCACTGCAGGCCAGGGCCACGATGTTTTTTGCCTCTAAGACTTTTGCCAGGCCGCTTTTGTCCGGCTCCATATCCTCCACATCCTTGGACAAAGCCAAACAGGCATCTGCCGCAAAAAACAGATCATCCCCGTTTTTCTGGATACAGATTAGCTGTGCTTCATTCCCTAGGGCTTCTTTACAGAGTATTGCACGCTGGTCAGATAAACCTTTATCCTTTAAACCTGGTACCTCTTTAAACTCAATGCGGCCGTCCCGGATCAGCAGACAGGTTTTTTTTCCAGCCCGTCCTTTCAACACCAGGTGTTCAAAACCGGCCCCGCGCATTTGCGCGGCAAAGGGACCGTCTATGCACGCTCTGGCCATAAGCCCTGTGGTAGCGGCTTTGCTTGTTAAAACAGCCGCCCCAAGGGGCGCACTCAAGGTACCGCTCAGATATCCCGCACTGACGATGCATATGTTATCGGCGGAACCCGGGTCGACCATTTCAGGCGCATGCTTGCAAAAAAGGTAGGTGGCAACACCACTGCCGCCAAGGAATCTTTGTTCAAGATCCATTGATATCGGAAACGTTTCCACCTCACACCGGCCAAGGTCCACCAGTGCAATTTTTCGGTCCGTCGTCATATCCTTTCCTCCTCATTTATCACGGAAAGCCTTTTTAAATTATCTGTCAAGCCATCTGAATTTTAAACTTGACAAAGTTGAATTCTGTTCGCTATATTGAATACTTGAATATCAAATGGCCATCACAGATGTCAAGTAAAAACAGCAATAATTGGCCGAAAGTGTTTCGTTATTTGATATTTAGGACAAAAAAACAGGGTCTAAAACCGGAAAAAGATTCATTATAGAGAACGAGTCCAGGCGGCAAAAAACACCATAGTGAACTTTTTCGATAACTCAAAAAGGAGATGGGTAGCAATGGCAAGGGAAGAGAATCAATTAACCGGCGCGGAAAGTCTACAGAAAACAAGGACATTCGGCAAAGTCAGGTGCCACAACCCAAGTTGTATGGAGCGCATCGTTCCTGAACAAGGCGCAGACCATGCCAAATGCGCAACCTGCGGCATGGAGTTTCGTATTTTCTGGATCAATCCCAAACTACCGAGAATCAGAGGACCGGTCTGGGAAGTGAACAGAAAGATCGCACAGGATCGTTTCAAAGAAGTCACTGAGGCTAAATTAAAAGCGGCTGAAAAAAAAGGGGGCAAATAAAATGGCATTAGACAGAAAGATCGCCTATATCAATCTGACCACTGGCGACATTAAAATAAAGCCCATACCTATGGAAGTTAGGAAAAAATTTCTGGGCGGCAGGGGCCTTGATGCCTACCTGCTATATAACCATACGGAAAAAGGGTGTGATCCACTTGGACCCGACAACGCGCTGATCATCAGCGGAGGGATTCTGTGTGCCACTTTAGCATCCGCCACCGCCAGAACCCATGTAATGGCAAAATCGCCCCTAACAGGGCTTTTGGGAAGCTGCAACATGGGTGGTTTTTTTGCACCTGAAATGGCCTGGGCCGGATTCCACCATTTGGTTATAAAAGGCAAAGCAAAAAAACCATGCTACATTTATATTAATAACGGTGAGATCGAAATCAGGGATGCGGCCAACATCTGGGGAAAAACCGTTACCGACACCCAGTGGGCCATTCATGATGAATTGAATGACAAAGAAGTGAAAAGCCTTGTCATCGGACCTGCTGGTGAGAACCTTGTGGCCTATGCCAACGTGATGACCGGTGTCAAAAATGCCGGCGGCAGAACCGGTATGGGTGCTGTCATGGGATCCAAGAATTTGAAGGCTGTGTCCTGCCGCGGCACCATGGACGTCAAGATCACCCATCCCGTGGAAGCACTGGAACACAATAAAAAATTCATCGAGCAGATCACCGGTGCAAAAGTAAACCAGACCCAGGGAACTTTGGGCACACCCTTTATCTGGGGCGCCACCAATTCCTGGGGCGGTGTCAGGACGGAAAATTTTCGGTACAACCAGCTGGAATATGCCGATGACATCGAGCCGGAACGCATTGATGAAATTGCCACTGAAACCATGGGACCCTACCATATGGCCGGCTGCTTCGGCTGCCAGGTTCACTGTCGGGCCCAGTATAAAATCCCGTCTGGAAAATACAAGGGAAAATACGACGAAGGCCCTGAATACACCTCCCAGGGAGCCTTTGGCGCAGAAGTCGGGTGCCGGAGCGCGGAAACAGTTCTGGCGGGCAACCATCTTGTTGATCAGTTCGGCATGGACAACCTTGAAACCGGCAGCATGATCTCATGGGCCATGGAATGTTTTGAAGAAGGCCTTCTCACCAAAGAGCAGACCGACGGCATTGATTTGCGCTTTGGCAACGATGAAGCTGTACTGGAAATGATCGAGCGCATCTGCTACCGCAAGGGATGGCTGGGCGACGTTCTGGCCAAAGGCGGTATCCCGGCCTCTAAAGATATAGGGAAAAAATCCTTTGATTATCTCATCCAGGTGAAGGGTATGAACAACCTCCACTCAGACGAACGTGGCACACCCGCTCTTGCACTCAATATTGCGACCTCATCCAGGGGGTCTGACCACCTGAGAAGCCGGCCGGCCATCGACCTCTACCACCTGCCGGAAAATGTTCTGCGCAGAATCTACAGCACACCGGTTCCCTATGACGGCCCCTTAAGTTCAGAACACACCAAATATGTGGGCAAACCCTGGCAGGTCTACTGGCAGGAAAACTGCTACATGGCCGTGGACAGTCTGGGTATCTGTAAATACCACACCACTTTCCTGGGTGCCACCCTGCCCAATTTCGAAAACTGGCCCAAGGTGCTTTACCTGAACACAGGAATTGAGATGACGCCCGAAGAAATCTGGGAAGTCGCAAGAAGAAACAACATGATCGAACGTATGTTCAATCTCAGGGAAGGGGCAACCCGTAACGACCCGGAAAAAGGTGATGTGCTGAATCATCGCTATCATGATGAACCTTGTAAGAGGGGAGCCATCGACGT
>JAHIVS010000188.1 GCA_018816605.1 Pseudomonadota bacterium | reverse complement strand
ATATAATCCTTACCTGTTTTCTGCATAACACGTCCTTCCTAAAAAAAATCCTATAATCTGGATCATACCATAATCCCAATACCTTTTCCCAGGGCAAATCAACCCGGCCCGAAGAAATGATACCCCTTTTCATCCAACCCTGTGACCTAACCGCCTCATCTCCAAAGCAAGACAAGCGGCTGCCAGGAAAAAGACCGGGAAGAACGGATATCCCAGATACTGAAACCGGAAATACCAGATTGATTTTAGGGTCATTATTAAAATATATTTGAATCTTTGGATTGAATCTGATAACTAAAGAACATCCATGTCTGATAAAACCATTAACCAGTAATTGAGTGCAATCACGGTTCCAGTGGCCGCCAAAAAACAATTGCATTGAAAAATGGGTTATACAACACTTTGAACAGGTTGATATATGCTAGACAATCTTTACCCGGAATCTGTGGAAGCGTCTGGAAAATTTCTGCGATTAGCCCTCCAGAGAATTTCAAAACATGCGCTTCCGTATAACCCCATCACCTATGCAGTGTGGTATGAATATGCCACAGGCCGGAACGAACCGTTAATCCAGCATATTCAGACCCTGGAAAAAGACAAGGTTGAAGTCTCCTTTGAAATGATACTCACCTTGTTCAGAACATTTATTGCAGACAATCAGGTGCTTCTGACAGAAAAAAAGGCCCGTGAATTCCAGACGATTCTCGGACAGATGACCGAGCAGCTGGACAATTCCGGCAGTAAACTGGATGACCGGGGCAATACTTTAAAAAACTATGCCAGACAACTCAACCAGACAACTTCCCTGGAAGCTGTTTCAATCATTGCCAAAGATATTGTATCGGAAACGGAAGCCGTTGTTGCATCGGGCCAGACCCTGAGAAAACAAATGGATGAAACCACCTCGGAAATCGACACCCTCAAAAAAGAGCTGGAGGGGATAAAACAGGCAGCGAAAACCGACATGCTCACCGGTCTCTTAAACAGAAGGGGACTGGACGAAGCCTTGTCAAATACGCTGAAAAACTCCCTTGATAACAGCATCCCTTTTTCCGTCATACTTGCGGACCTTGATCACTTTAAAAAAATCAATGACACCCATGGGCACCTCGTTGGGGACAATGTGTTAAAATTGCTGTCCAGGCTTTTAACCAAACATATCAAAGGCAAGGATATTGCGGCACGTTTTGGAGGAGAAGAATTTATCCTTGTCCTTCCCGATACCCCTTTGAAAGGCGCCTATGTCCTGGCCGAACAGATCCGCATGAGTCTGCGCGCCATGAAATGGGCGACCAAAGATTCAGGCAAACCCATCGGCACCATCACGATCTCACTTGGCGTTGCCCAGTATAAACCCGATGAACCGGTAAAATCCCTGATCCAGAGAGCGGACGATGCCTTGTACTTTGCAAAGAAAAGCGGCAGGAACAAGACCATGACGGATCTGGATATTCAGGCGGCCTGATGGGGCGGGCAGGATAAAACCAGAAAACTACACAAGGATTTAATGGAAACCACAAAATACACCCTGACCATGCTGGTTGAAAACGAACCAGGGGTTACCGCCAGGATCACAGGCTTGTTTGCCGGAAGAGGCTATAATATTGAAACCATTTGCGGCACTCCCACGGCCAACCCGAAAATGTCCAGGATCACCATCACCACCCATGCAAACCCCCTGCTGTTTGAACAATGCATGAAACAGATCAAGCGCCTGGTCAATGTCATAAAACTGCGGGATATGACCGGAGAGAATGCTGTCAAAAGGGAGATGGCACTGATCTGCGTCAAGGCAAAACCGGAAAACCAGGCCAGGATAAAAGAAATACTTGCTGAATTTAACGGCAAAATGATGGACGAGGGCTCCCATCAATATATGTTTGAAGTCACGGGAGATGAAGGCGCCATTGATCTTCTTCTGGAAAAGCTAGACCCCTATGGCATCAAAAAATTGAGCCGATCCGGAGTTCTGGCCCTGTACAAGGAATCCTAACCCCCTATTTCATCCGCGCGCCCTTTCCTGCCCGAAAAAAGGACAAAGGGATCCGGATTGATCATCCGGTATGCCTTATAATTGGAAGGAATAAACCCATTTTTTTTCCAACGGATATTGGGCCACCCATTCAGACCTTGGGACTCAGATGTTTCTCCCAGAATCTGATTCATTTTTTCTCTCATGGCCTTGACCTGCTCCAGAAGCGATTCCAATGGATTTTCAGCAGCCTGTCCCTGGAACGGGTTTGTTAAAACTCGGGGAAAGGCAAATGAAACAGGGGTATCCGGGACCTGGGATGGCCCCCCCCCAGACCTGGAACCATTCACTGAAATATCCAGCTCCGCTTTGCCCCTGTCAATTTCGGCCGGCCTTGCTGCCAGGTCAATCTGCTGAACGGACCCCACATTTCCGTTTTCAAAGAAAAACATGCCCGACCGTTTCAAACTCCCCTTTAGGGTATTCTCCATGGAAGTCATGTCAAAAAAAGTGAGGGCATCTTCCAGAAAAATGGCTCCAATACCGGCATCTTTCAAAGACATCAGCCGGTCCTGACCATTTTTGTCTTGGGTCCATACGGAGAGCTTGGAAAAAACGGCGTCGTTTTCGTCAATCCAGTTATTATGGTCCCCGTCCAGTTCAGCCAGCTCTCCAAACCCATTGCCCGTTCCCGGTCCGAACAATTCAGACCCGTCATTTATTTTCCCGTCATTGTTCCTGTCAAAGGCCAGAAAACCACTGCCGGGCGAGGTAAAACTTATCTTTTCCGTCTTTCCATCAGCGTCCAGATCAAATTCAAAGCTGGCATCCGATAATCGGGGCAGCCCCCCATCCAGACCGATGACAAGGGGATCCGTAAGCACGACCCGTTCTTTCCAGGTTCGGACAAGGGTTTCGTGTTCTGTCTTGGATAAAAAGGCCCTGTCCATTGCAATATCAAGGGAAAACCCAATGGTCCTGCCGTCTTCTGTGATGACCTCTCCGGCCGAAGCAAATGCCATCTGCTCTGCTTGGAAAAAAAATTCTGTCTGCCTTATGGATATCTGCGCTCCCCCTGACAGCGTCTGAAGGGAAACAGACCCCTCATTCCCGGGGAGTACGGGGAGTTTGGAGCCCGTATCCATGCGGACAGCTTCCCCCCGGGCAAGCTGCCGGACCACCACCTCCCTGTCAATCACCCCTCCCACCAGGGCTTCCACCATTTTCTCCTGTTCAAAAACTTGGATTTCGCCAGTAGCTGCCGCTTGGACAACAGATTTAGAAACAATGGTGCCGGTGTAACCCGACTGGTATTCAACCTGTCGGTCCTGTGAAATGCTGACCCGGTCCACCACCATGGTGGGCAAAAGAGAGTCACCGGTCCCCATGGGTGCCGGCCGCTTGCGGGAAGATTCTGATGCAGTTCCAATTAGATTTGTCCGGGATTCTTCTTTCAGCAACAACTCCATTTGTTCAGAAAAATTACGGGATGTTATAGTAAGTCTTGCATCTGATATTTTCACGATGGATCCCCTCCATGATTTTTTTGACATACAGTTATCCGTCGACATTCTGATAACAAAACTTAACCCCGGAAAACAGAAACATGATTATGTGGTCAAAACCGCCAGATAATAGTTGAAACATTCGGAGCATTAATGATATCTAATACTATTTCCACATGGACGATAATACGAATGCACATGATCTATCAAAGAACTGAACATATTCCTGCCGGCCAGATGAAGGCAGACAAAAATGCAACCGGTATCTACCAGGCTTACCTTGGCACCTGCCTGGGGGTGGCCCTCTATGACAATGTCCATAAAATAGGCGGGTTGATTCACATCCTTTTGCCCGAACCCCTGGGATCCATGGGCGATCAATTCCCGGAAAAATATGCTTCCACAGGGATTCCCATGCTGCTCCACCAGCTTACCCTTCTGGGAAGCGAACCAAAGCATCTGAAGGCCAGCATTGCCGGCGGCGCCCTGGTAGGACCGGTCTCCCAACAGGACATGGGCCTGGATATCGGCGGCCGATCTGCCGACATTGCCCAGGCCATTTTACAAAGCCATGGCATTGAAATTGTAAATTCCGAAACCGGTGGTTTTTTCACCTGCACCCTTGAATTGAATATGGAAAGCGGTGAAACCACCATCAGGCCCGCCTGGGAAGATACAGGCAACTTCCGGGGAAACTTTTCCCGACCCACCCGGAATGATATTAAAAAAACCATTGAACACATAAAACCCATTCCCCAGACCGCCTTGAAAATCTTCAGAATGTTCCGGGATGACCGGTATGACGTCTCAGATATTACCCAGGCACTTTCCCAGGACCAGGTGTTGAGCGGTCAAACCTTAAAATTATGCAACTCCGCCATGTTTGCCGGCACGGTTAAGGTGGAGACCCTCAAGGAGGCTGTTTTGCTCCTGGGAGAGGACCTGCTGGTGAAATCCGTTATCACCGCTGCTGTGAAGACCTATTATAATCAGACCGGAGCCTCGGGATATTCCCTGTGCAGGGGGGGCTTGTTTTTCCATGCCGTGGGTGTGGCCTTGACTGCGGAAAAGCTGGCGGAAAAAACCGGTAAGGCCCCTAGAAAAAATGCGTATACCGCAGGACTTCTCCATGACATCGGCAAGGTCATCCTGGACCAGTACATCTCCGATCGGGCCCCGCTGTTGTTCAGGACTTTAAGCATCGCCAAAGAAAGCTTTCTTGCCTCGGAAAAAAAACTGCTGGGCATCTCCCATTGTGAGGTGGGTTCTTTCCTGGCACAAAAATGGCAGTTTTCCGATGCCCTGTCCCAGACCATCGGCCACCACCACCACCCGGAAAAGGCAGAGAGCCACAAGGATCTTGTCTATATTGTCTACCTGGCCGACCTTTTAATGGAAAAATTTCATGCCGGCCATGAACTTGAAAAAATGCAGCAGGAGAGCATCGGCCATGTGCTGAATCATCTCGGCCTTACCCTGGCGGATATCCCGAAATTAATTGATGCCATTCCCATAAACAGCATCACCAATAACGAATAAAGGATGGTGGATAAAAAAACAATGACCCATGCAGATAAACACCAGCAGCTAAGAGATCTTCCGGGAGTGGACCATATTCTGGAGCTTATTAAAACCGATGACCGGTTTTTCCAGATCCCCCGGAAAGTGATTCTTGAATCCATTCGCTCGGTTCTGGAAAACATCCGCCAGGATATCCTTGGGGAAACCCATCCAAAGATTGAGAATAAAGATATCATTGATCAATGCCTTGACTTGGCCGAAAAAAAAATTAAAAACAGGCTGCTTCCGGTGGTCAATGCAACGGGTGTGGTGCTTCATACCAACCTGGGCCGGGCGCTTCTGTGTGAGGATGCCCTGGAAAATATCCAGACCGTTTCCCGGTCCTATTCCAACCTGGAACTGAACATTGCCACGGGCAAACGGGGAATCCGGTATACAGCGGTTGAAGAATTGATTTGTGAACTGACGGGCGCCCAGAGCGCCATTGTTGTCAACAACAATGCAGGGGCAGTACTTCTGGCCTTGAATACCCTGGCCCAGGATACCGAAGTTGTGGTTTCCCGGGGGGAGCTGGTTGAAATCGGCGGGTCCTTCAGAATACCCGATGTGATGACCAAAAGCGGCTGCCGCCTGAAAGAGGTGGGCACCACCAACAGGACCCATCTTCGGGATTATGAACAGGCAATTACAGAACAGACAGGGCTGCTTTTAAAGGTCCATGCCAGCAATTACAAAATAGAAGGGTTTACCGCCAGTGTGGGGCTGGCACAACTTTCAGAACTGGGCAAAAGGAAGAACATCCCGGTAATGGAAGATCTGGGCAGCGGTACCCTGATTGATTTTTCCGCCCATGGCCTTCCTCCTGAACCCATGGTTTCAGATTCTGTCTCCCAAGGGGCCGATGTGGTCACCTTCAGCGGAGACAAACTTCTGGGAGGTCCACAGTCCGGTATTATTGTCGGACAAAAACAGACCATTGACCGTATAAAAGCCAATCCCCTGACCCGGGCCCTGCGCATTGACAAACTCACCCTCGGGGCCCTGGAAGCCACCTTGAAATTGTATCGGGATGAAAAACGGGCAATCCGGGAGATTCCCACCCTGAGAATGCTGACCATGTCCCATGAACAGACCTGCAAAAAAGCCGAGGCCCTTCAAAAGCGTATCCTGAAAGCCGTTGATACCGCTGCCGGGGTCGAATTGGCGGAACTTGAATCCAGACCGGGCGGGGGGTCCTTCCCCGAACTGAAACTGCCCACCCTTTGTGTCACCATACGCCCCCGGAATATGTCGGTTGCACGCCTTGAAAAACATCTTCGGCTGTCATCGCCTCCGATCATCGGCAGAATAGAGGGGGATCGCTACATCCTGGATCCCCGAACCATTCAAACCGGACAGGAAGCGATTATCACAACAACCCTTGAAAAAATATTGTTAAAAAAATGATACATAAATTTGCTTCAAAGGAAATCCATTTTTTAAAAGCCGAGTCGGACGGCCATTCCATAAGGCCGCCCGCAACCTTTTTCTCAGATCTTCTCCGGGATCAAACCGTTCAGATTGAAAGATTGAATGCCCGTCTTAAATCCGCTGACATCCCTGGCAAAGATTTTATCTGCGCCGTGGTTCAGATCTCCGGAGGTGTTTCTAAAAAGACAAAGGAAAAGGCCAAGGATGTGTTTGAGGCCTGTTTTGACTCGGTCCTGGACAAAGAAAGGGGACTATGGGAAAGCCTGGACGATACCGCCTTTGCCCTGGTTTTCTGGGATTATGTCAAACAAGAGAATGCCACCCGCCTGATCTCTCTGCTCAAGGAAAAAATATCCATTGCCCTTAAAGCCGATATTCTGATGGGAATCGCCACCTTCCCCTTTTCAGGGTTTGAGCGAAACGAAATTCTGGGCAATGCCCTCAAGGCCATTGACCATGCCGCATTTTTCGGCAACAACCATCACATCTATTTTAATGCCATCTCCCTGAATATCAGCGGCGACCGCCTTTATCAGCTCGATCTCCATGACCAGGCCATTCTTGAATATAAACGCGGCCTTGAAATAGAGCCCACAAATATAAATCTTCTCAACAGCCTCGGGGTTTGTTACGGGGTAATCGGCGAAATTGAAAAAGCCCGGAAAGAATTTGAAAAGGCCATTGCCATAAACCCGGTCGAGGTGATGGTTATCTATAACATCGGTCTGATCCACCGGATCAATGAAGACCAAGATCGGGCCATTCTCTATCTGAAAAAAGCCCATGGCATCGACCAGAATGTATTTGAAATTGAGCTTCTTTTGGGACATCTGCTGTTTAAGCAGGAAAAATGGCGACAGGCCCTGCCCTATCTCGAAGCGGCAAGCCGCTTGAATCCCAACTCCAGTATGGCATTTCGAATGAAAGGAGAAATTTTTCTAGACAAACTGGAAAAAAAAGATCCCAAAAGGGCAGGGATTGAATTTAACCAGGCCGTGAAGCTCAACCCTTCGGATGCCGTTTCCCTGTCCGGCTATGCCCAGTCCATGGCACTCCAGAAAAAGAACCTGAAAATTGCACTGAGCTTTGCCAGCGAAAGTGTAGCCCTTGAGCCGATGACCCCATTGTTCACAACCCGCTTAAAACAGATCCGAAAAATCTGTGACCAGGCAGATGCCGTTCTGGATAAAAGCAACCAAACCATTAAATCTGCATAGTCAAAGGGCAATCCATATGGAAAAACTAATTCAGCAATCGGTTGAAGAGAGCATCCGGGTCAAACAAATTTTTTTCAGAACAAAGGCAAAAGCCATTGAATCCTGTGCCAGGACCATTGTGACCGCACTGAAAAATGGCAGAAAACTTCTCCTGTTCGGAAACGGGGGCAGCGCCGCCGACTGCCAGCACATCGCAGCTGAGTTTATCAACCGGTTTCAAATGGAAAGACACCCCCTTGCCGCCATTGCCCTGACCTGTGACACCTCGGTCATCACCAGCATCGGCAATGATTATTCCTTTGACCAGATTTTTTCCAAGCAGGTCCAGGCCATTGGGAAAAATGGGGACATTGCCCTGGGGATCACCACCAGCGGCAACTCTCCCAATGTCATCCGGGCAGCCGAAAAAGCCAAAGAAATGGGGCTGACCCTCATCGGATTTTCCGGAAACAAGGGCCGGCTTAAGGAAATCGCCGACATACCCTTTTGCGTGGACTCAGAAACAACGGCCAGGATCCAGGAGGTCCATATCCTTCTGGCCCATATTTTATGCGATTTAACTGAAAGGCTTTTCTTCAATGAATAATTCCCCCCTTGATTTCAGCCAGGTGAAGACCTATTCCATCAGGGACAGAAAAAGCCTGGTCAGCAAAGACGCCTTTGCGTGTGCCTGGAAGAAAGGCGGCCGGTTGCCGGATTTTTTAGCATCCCTGCCCGCCATTCTGGCAGGAAATGATATCAATGCTGTCATCCAGGCCATCGCCCGGGCCGCCCGGGAAAAAAAGCAGGTTTGTTTTTCCATGGGCGGCCATGTGATCAAGACCGGCATGAATCCGATTATCATTGATTTGATGGAAAAAGAGATCCTGACCATGATTTCCATGAACGGGTCGGGCATCATCCACGACCTGGAGGTTGCCTATACCGGCAGTACCTCTGAAGATGTGGCTGCAACGCTGAAAGACGGCAGTTTCGGCATGGCAAAGGAAACCTCCGACCTGTTGAACCAGGCGATCAAGAATGCGGACAAGCAGTCCATTGGTCTTGGCCGGGCGGTGGGTGAAATGATCCTGGCCGAAAACCTTCCCCATCAGCATCTGAGCCTGAATGCGGCAGGGGCCCGGCTTAATATCCCGGTCACGGTCCATGTGGCCATTGGCACCGATATCATCCACATGCACCCCGACTTTGATGCCGGTGCCTGCGGAGCCGCATCCCATATGGATTTCAAACGCTTTACCGCCCGGATTGCAGGTCTTGAAAAAGGCGTCTTCATCAATGCCGGATCAGCCGTGATCCTGCCCGAAGTTTTTTTAAAAGCCGTCACCCTTGCCCGGAATCTTGGGGCCTGCCTGGACGAGTTTACCACGGTTAACCTTGATTTTATCCGCCATTACCGGCCCATGACCAATGTGATCAACAGACCCACCCTTGGCAGGGGAAAAGGGTATGCCATTGTGGGCCACCATGAAATCCTCATCCCCCTTATAGCGGCCGGCGTCATTGAATCCTTGTAAAAATAACCATGATTCCCCCCTTAGTGACTTGAAAAACGCCGATTAATCCATTATATTAGTTTGTTTATTAAACTTTAAGAAAAGGTATGAGGTTAGAAAATGCCAATTTACGAATATACATGCAATGCCTGTAAAAAAGAGTTTGAAACCCTTGTGATGGGAAGCTTTAAACCCCAGTGTCCTTCCTGCAACAGCCAGGACCTGTCCCGGCTCATGTCCGCCTGCGGATTTGTGTCCAAATCAATCGGTCCGGGGGGCGCGCCCCAGGTCAGCAAGTCTGCGGGTTCATCGGGCTGCGGCAGCTGTGCCTCTACCAACTGCGGCTCCTGCGGAATGGGATAGGGTCCATGAAAAAAAACATACGGATCGGCACCAGAGGAAGCCAGCTCGCCCTGTGGCAGGCCCATCATATAAAATCGTGCATTGAAACGCTGTTTCCTGAAATTGGGGTGGATATCATCACCATCTCGACCAAAGGAGACAGGATCACGGACCGTCCCTTGGCCTTGGTGGGCGGAAAAGGGCTGTTTGTAAAGGAAATAGAAACAGCCCTTTTGGAAAAGGAGATCGACATTGCCGTGCACAGCATGAAAGACATGCCGGGGCAATTGCCCGAAGGACTGATCATCGGCGCCATCCCCGAGAGGGAAACCCCCTACGACATCCTGATTTCACGACAGAACAAACAATTGGCGGATTATCCTGCAAACGCCAGAATCGGCACCTCCAGTCTTCGTCGGGGCTCCCAGCTGAAAGCGATTCGGCCCGACCTTGAAATCCTGTCCATCCGGGGCAATCTGGATACAAGGATCAAAAAGCTGAAATCCGGTGACTACGATGCCATTGTACTGGCCGCCGCAGGACTTAAGCGTCTGGGACAGGCCAATGAAATCACCCAGTACCTGGATGAAAGTATTATGGTTCCGGCCGTAGGCCAGGGTGCCCTGTGCATTGAAACCCGAAAAAACGATGTCAAAATTGTACCGATTATGGAAAGGCTGGACCACGCTCCCACCCGGATCTGCGTGACCGGGGAAAGAGCTTTCCTCCGGCAGATAGAAGGGTCCTGCCATATCCCGGTGGCCTGTTATGGCCGGATCAGGGAAGACCTTGTGATCCTGACCGCATTGGTTGCCTCGGAAGATGGCCGGCAAGTGGTGAAAAGACAGATTACCTGTCCTGCGGCCTCTCCGGTGACGACCATTGTCGAACAGGGACGGCTGCTTGCAAATCAATTGCTTGAAAGCGGCGGAAAACAAATTTTGGAGAGTTTGAACTCAAATGACAGATAAAACAGGCATGGTATATCTCATAGGCGCCGGCCCCGGTGACCCGGGCCTTCTCACCATTAAAGCAAAAGAATGTATTGAATCGGCCGATGTGGTGGTTTATGACTACCTGGCATCTCCCTTTTTGCTTGAATATGCAAAAAAAGAAGCCCAGATCATTTACGTGGGTAAAAAAGGCGGAGACCATACCCTGACCCAGGATAAAATCAATCTATTGCTGGCGGACAAGGCCAAACAGGGATTGTCCGTGGCCCGGCTCAAGGGCGGAGACCCTTTTGTTTTCGGGCGGGGGGGAGAAGAGGCCCAGCTGCTTCTGGAACACGGGGTCCGGTATGAGGTGATCCCGGGGGTCACCTCGGCAATTGCCGCTCCGGCCTATGCCGGCATCCCCGTGACCCACAGGGACCATACCTCCTTTGTCTCTTTTATCACCGGCCATGAAAACCCGGACAAAAAAGACTCGAGCATGCAATGGGACGTGTTTGCCAAATCCAACGCCACCCTGGTCTTTCTCATGGGCGTTAAAAATCTGGAAAATATTGTTCAAAATCTGGTGGCAAACGGCAAGGCCGCTGATACGCCCGTGGCCCTTGTCCGGTGGGGAACCACCAGCCGCCAGCAGACCGTCACCGGAACCCTTGGGACAATTGTGGAAGCCGTAAAAGAAGCAAACCTCAAGTCTCCTGCCATCATTGTGGTGGGCCATGTGGTCTCCCTGAGAAAAGAACTTGCCTGGTTTGATAAAAAACCATTGTTCGGCAAACGAATTGTCATCACCCGGGCCCGGGCCCAGGCCAGCGGGCTGGTTTCACAGCTGACAAAGCTTGGGGCCCATTGCCTCGAGATCCCCACCATCCAGATCATTCCGGCAGAAGATATCGCACCCCTTAAAGCCGCCATTGGGCGTCTGACCGATTATGACTGGCTGGTATTTACCAGTGTCAACGGTGTCAAATTTTTCTTTGACACCCTCTTTGCCATGGGCAAGGACGTCAGGGCCCTGGGCCATTTGAAATTTGCCTGTATCGGTCCGGTTACCAAGGAGCGCCTTGGCGATTACGGCATCATCAGTGATCTCCTGCCCGAAACCTATCGGGCTGAATCGGTGGCAGAAGCCTTTTCAGCCTTTGATATCAAGGACAAACGCGTACTGCTGCCCCGGGCAAAGAAAGCCAGAACCATTTTACCCGAATCGCTTACCCGGATGGGAGCTGTTGTGGATGAGGTTATTGCCTATGAAACAATCCTGAGTGATGCCGGCAAAGAAACCCTGATTACCCTGCTGGAAGACAAAGAAATTGATGCCGTAACCTTTACCAGTTCCTCCACTGTGTCCAATTTCATGTCATTGCTGGAATCCCGGGATGCCCGGGTGCTGTTAAAGGATGTGACCCTTGCCAGTATCGGCCCCATCACCTCGGATACAACAAGAACCTTTGGTCTTGAACCCGACCTTGAGGCCGATCCCTATACCATTCCAGGACTTGTGGATGGGCTGCTTGCCTTTTACGAGAATCGGCAATAAGCATGATTGCCGGCAACAGATCCATTAATTATTTACGGATATCCGTAACAGACCGATGCAATTTTCGGTGCCGGTATTGTGTACCCTCCACCCCTTTTTCCGTGATTGCCCATGAAAAAATTGCCCGGTATGAAGAAATTCTGAGAATTACCCGCCTTGCCTGTGAACTGGGAATCACCAAGGTCAGAATCACCGGGGGGGAGCCCTTTGTAAGGAAAGGCATCTTTTCTTTTCTGGAAAAGCTGTGCGCCCTGGAAGGACTCAAGGATGTTTCCATTACCACCAATGGTGCTCTCCTGACCCGTGACAAAATACAGGCGCTGATCCAAATGGGTATCCGCCGATTGAATTTCAGCCTGGATACCCTTGACCCTGTCAAATTTGCAGCCATCACCGGCAGGGACCGGTTCCATCAGGTATGGGACGCCATAATAACAGCCCAGTCCCTTGGCATCTTCCCCATTAAGATCAATGCTGTGGCCCTCCGGGGATTTAATGACGACGAGATTGAAACCATTGCCGGTCTCACCTTAAAATACCCTTTCCATATCCGGTTTATTGAATATATGCCCATGGGGGACTCTGACGTTGAACGTCAGCAGCAGATACTGACCCGGGAAATTCAAGAGAAAATTGAGTCCGCCCTTGGCCCTCTCATCCCCATGGAAAAAGAGGACAATGACGGTCCTGCCAAAAAATTCAAACTGGCCAAGGCAAAAGGGGTGGTTGGATTTATTACGCCCATCTCTTCCCATTTTTGCAGCGAATGCAACAGACTAAGGCTGACCTCCCGGGGGACCCTGCGGCCCTGCCTTTTGAACAATTATGAACAGGATATTCTGAAGCCTTTAAGAAACGGGGCATCGGACCGGGAACTTCAAGCCATTATTGAGTCGGCCCTGACCCACAAACCTTTGTTTCATCACCTCACTGATCCAGACGCCAAAAATATTCCCATCAGTCATATGACGTCCATCGGCGGATAGGGCTGTTAGACCAGAGGCGTGTCCTTGTGTTCCTCAAGAAACGCAGCCGCATCCTTGTTGGACCCCAGCAGCACGGACAGCCAATGTGTGGACTCCCTGCCCCCAAGGGCAATTTTTGCCGCCATGGTCAAGGGAACCGAAAGCAGCATGCCCACCGGCCCCAGCACCCAGCCCCAAAACGCAAGGGACAAAAAGACGACCAGGGCGGACAGACCAGTTCCCTGGCCCATGATCCGGGGCTCAATCACATTGCCCACCACCGTGTTTATGATCAGAAACCCCAGGCCCGCAAAAGCCGCCGGCATTGCCCCCAACTGAACCAGAGCCAATAATATGGCCGGTACTGCCGCAATAATGGAACCGATGTTGGGTATATAATTGAACAAAAAAGCAAAGACCCCCCACATGACCGGGTAATCAACCCCCTGCACCGCAAGCCACAGGGCGATGGCCACACCCGTGGCAAGGGATGTCAGGGTCTTGATACCCAGATACCGGTTCACACCGTCTGAAATCTTGGAATATTGATCCAGATCCACATCCTTGTCGCTGGAAAGGGCCCTCAGTT
>JAHIVS010000021.1 GCA_018816605.1 Pseudomonadota bacterium | reverse complement strand
CAAAGGCGGCCAGGATAGTAGAGGAGGTAAAGAGGAGAACCGTCCACCCCAGCCGTTCCCGGATAATCTTAAAAACAGGCTCGCCATAGTGAAAGGAAACCCCAAAATTGCCTGTAAAAAAATTTTTCAGATAGATCACATATTGTTCCCAGATAGGCTTATCCAGCCCCATCTGTTCGATAATATAGCGCATATCCTCAGGGGTCAGCATGGGATCTGCCACCTTCGAGATGGGGTCACCCGGAGAGAGCCGGAACAAAAAGAACAACGCCGTCATAATCACAAAAAAAATGATCACAATTTCAACCAATTTGCCCCAAATATACGTCTGGTTTTTCATTTGCTATTTCCGTTTTACCCCAAATCAGTCCGCCGGTTTTACCACACACATGGACCAGATATTGCCGATACCGTCCACCTTTGCCACCCACCCCTTAAACCGCGCATTAAAAGTGGCTTCAATGATATGGGGATTGTACAGCGGCAGGTAGGGAAGATCTTCTAAAATAATCTCCTGCATTTTCCAGATGATTTCTTTTCGTTTCTGTATATCGATGAGGGTCGTCTGCTCATCGGCAATGGTATCAAATTCCGGGTTGCGGTATCCGCTCATATTCCAGCCCCTGGGCTTGTCATTTTTGGACTCGAAAAAGGTCCGCAGATAATCCGGATCAAGGTCCAGCTGGCCATAACCCAGGACAAAGGCATCAAACTCATGTTTGCCCTTGACCGTATCCAGCAGAGAGTTAAAGGACATGGGCCGCGCAAAGGCAGACATTCCCAGTTCCCGGAGCCATTCCTGGATCATGGTCCCTGCAAAGGCCCGCTTGGGGTCATAGTCGGCCGGCGGTGTCAGGATAACAAATTTATCCATTGGAACACCCGAGGGCAGACGAATATCCGAAGGGGTGACAATGTTATTGTTTTCATCCACAGGCGGAGTCTGCCAGGAATACCCGGCCGTTTTGAGCATTTCATACGCCAATCTGATTCGCTCGTCATGGGTTTTTCCATGTCCGTATTTCCGGACATTGGGATTATACCAGAAGTGATTGCCAGAAGGGACAACCGAATGCATGGGGGTTCCATAATTCTGAAGAATCCGGGTCAGGATAAAGTCCTTATCAACCATAGTGGCAATGGCCTGGCGCAGAACCTTGTCGTCAAAAGGGGGTTTTCGTAAATTAAATCCCATATAGTACAGGGCACTCTTTTTATTAAAATACAGATCTATATTGGCCTGTTCCTTAAGGTCCTTGATGTAGCCCGGTTGAATATCCCCCCAATAATAGTCAATATCCCCTTTTTTGAGGGCAAGAATGGCCACATCAGCGGTGCCGTAAATCCTGAACAAAAGGCTTTCCACATAGGGACCCAATATGTGATTTCCCATTTTCTGCCCGGTGCCGAAAAAATAGGGATTTTTTTTCATGTGGATATAGGCCCCGCTTTTATACTCAACCAAGGAAAAAGGCCCTGTGCCAAGTGGTTTTTCAATGGAATGATCCTGAAGGGAGCGCAAGGGTTTTTCCTTTGCCAGCGCTTCCTTGGCAATGGGTTCCCATTCCTTTTTGGACACCATGGGTGCTGTCATTACCCGGGACATGAAAATGGCAGACGGTTCCTTGAGATAAAATACAACCGTATGGGCATCAGGCGCCTCAATCTTTTGTATGATCTTCCAGTTGCTATAATACTTGGGAATTTTAAAGTCAAAAAACAATTGCTTGGTAAACAGGACATCTTCACTGGTAAAATCAGACCCGTCAGACCATTTGGCATCCCTGAGCCTCACCGTATAGGTCAGGGTCTTTGGATCAAACACCGGTTCGTCCTTGGCAAGCCAGGGGATAATCTCAAGGGTTTCCGGATGGTGATGGTAGAGGGGTTGATAGATCTGGGTTAAAATCTTGCGGGAATTGGCGTCGGTGCCCAACCAGAGATTCAAGGATTGGGGTTCTTCGGGAAGACCGATGTTCAAAAGCGCTGGATTTTTTGACTTCTGACACCCGTAAAGCCCTGTAAAGGCAATCAGTGCAACTGCCAGAAACAAAAAACAGAATTCAGCCCGCCACTCTGACCAATTCCCCATTTTTCCTCTGTTTTGATTCACTTATTTTCTCCTCGATAAAATCCACTATGGTTGACTCAAGTCTGACACCATCAAACAGGTTGATCCGGGGAACCCCTCCCGGGCTGACGCAATTTACTTCAACCAGCTTATCGCCTATCACGTCAATCCCCACAAAATAAAGGCCGTCGGCAATTAATTTGGGTTTTATTTTTTCACAAATATAGTTTTGGGCCGGGGTGATCACATGTTTAAAAGCCCTGGCACCGGCATGGACATTGGTTCTAAAATCACCGGAAACTGATTTTCTGCCCATGGCACCCAGAATCTCCCCGTTGAGCAGCAGGATTCTGACATCCCCCTCCTCTTTCACGGTTTTCAAATATTCCTGGACCATTATGGGGGTCCGTTCCGGGTAAGGCTTTGCCGAATGGACATAATAGTTGATCAGGGAATTGAGATTTTCCGGCTCCCGGTTGCTGACCTTGATCACCCCGTGTCCCCCGTGGCCGTGCAGGGGTTTTATCACCATGTCACCGCCAAAATCATCTATGATTTTTCGCAACCGCCTGGGGTCCCTTGACACATGGGTTTCAGGAATGATCTCCGGAAAATTTAAGATATAGGCCTTGCTGCTTCCATTGATCTGACCTGTGGTGCTATTGATCATGAAAACCTTGTCGCTGACAGGCCCTAAAAACTCCATGACCTCATAGATAAGGGGTGGATCTTTTCGCAAAAACAGCACATCCAGGTCTGTTACGGTTTCAAAAATCAATTCTTCCTGGTCCAGGCATCGAATCAATGCTTCCCAGTATTGGGCAATGGAAAGACCGGGTTTAACCGTGATATTGCGCATTCTGGCAACCACTTTGTTCTTTTTTATATAAATATCATGGGGCTCCATAAAGTATACCGAGTGTCCGCGCTGATTGCATTCGTACATGATATAGGCAGTGGTTTCCCAAATCGGATCAATCTGCCGTAAACTGTCCATCATAAAACCGATTTCCATACTATTTCCGCCGCGACTCCCGGTTAAAACACTGATTAAATCAGACCACACAGGTTCCTTCTTTTTATGACAAGCCGCATGGATTGTCAAACCCTTAATAAAAGAGAACAAACCTCGGGACAAAGGAGATCGATTGGTGTACTCTCAGAATTTAAAGCTAAAAACAGAATCGCCTCAATTTCATACCAACGATGGATACACAACATGAACGATACCCTTTTCATACAATTTTACGGCAAGACGAAGAGCGGCTGGTTCGACCTTTGCAACGGGTTTTCAGATACCTTTGACCTGTGCAGGAACAAAGGGGATTTTTTGTGGATGGAACATGAAGAAGACTGCGATAAATGGTATGATCAAGAGGGATACGGGGAGCTGGCGTTGCCCATACAGAAAGGCCACGTATATGTAAGCGCAAGTTACGTCAACCATCTCTACCAGGCCTACGTCTGGGCCGTCCAATATCCGGATATCGACTTTATGGTGGGCGGGCCTGTGGCCTCCGAGAGGTGTACGGGCCAAGAGGGCTGGCAATCTGTCCATTTCAGGGTGGAAAAACCATTGCCCCCTAACCTGACCCTCACGGGCCAGTCCATGGAACGCCTTTTTAATGTGCCGGAATTTTCCGGAACCTGGAAACTTGAGATCCCGAAAAAAATATCCCGGGACAGCCGGATTTATTTTTCCTATACCCTGGAAAATTTATGCTATTGGAAAAAATGTCCCTTCTGCTCCATTGCCCAGCACAGCATGGAACACTTCCGAAAAAGAAAACACATCAACCTTGAATTTGCGGACATAAATTTTCCCGGTCATAAAATCGTCCGGCTCAATACAGGCTCCATCACCCCGGAGCACATCCGGCAGATCCTTCCCAATCTGCCCAAAAACGACACCATGGAATACCGATATTTCATGCGGGCGGCAAAAGCAGAGACAAGGGCGTTAAAACAGGTGGTTCGCCAACTTAACGGCCAAATCCCGTCCACCACCCTGGGATTTGGCATTGAGTTCCCCTCTGACCGCATGTGGAAATATTTAAACAAGGGAACCCAGATGGATGAGGTGATTGAAACCCTTGAATTCTGCATGAAAAGCGGCTTCAGGGTCAACGCCAATGTGATCCTGGGCTGGAACAACCTCATCGAACAGGACCTTAAAGACCTGGAAGGATTCATGGACATTCTTTCGGAACAGGCCGTCACCACGCTCCAGCTTCGATGGCTCTTTGCCCATCCCTACACCCGTATCTATGACACCTATGACGGAATCGAAAATACCATCCGGCTGGGGCCGTTTAATTGCGGGTTCAATGTAAGGGTGAATGACCGACAAAAACAATTAAACTTGGCCGCCGCCACGATTATCAAAGCCAAATGCGATGAAAAAAAGATCTCTCTGGAAGGGTATAAAAATCTGAAAAAAGGTCGGCTTTAACAGGTGCCCGCAGACGGGCAGACCCACCGCCCCCATAAAATACGACCTTCCTATAACGCCAATATCAAAGGGTTCACTGCCTGGTTTACGCACCACTGCATTGACAATGTTTTTTCAACTGCTTATTGTAGTCGAATACATTATCTAAGGAGGGAGGCCATGGGAAACAACACTGCCCCAGCCCATTCAATAAAATCAGCTGTCAGCCTTGATCCGCTGCTGGCATTCTGGGAAAAAAATCTGGTGCCCCGCTGCGCCCATATGCGGTCCATGTTTCGGGAATTGACCGAGAAAATCAACCAAATTCCCCAAATCCAGGGTGCCATAAAGGATGCTGGCGTCCTCTCCCAGTACCATGACATCATCAGCCCCCTGATGAGTCCCGTCTTTCCCGCGGCCTCCTTTAACAAAGAGATCATGGGAGCCTTAACGCCCTGCACCTTTGAGCCTTTTTTTGTAACCCCTGAATTCCAGCGTCTTTTCCTTGACAGGGACAATTTTTTCAAGGCCCCCCTGAGAAAAAATATTGAAACCGAAATATCAAAAAAACTTTTGAAGATCTATTTTCTCATCTTGGAACGGATATACGGATTCAATTGCCGCCAGCCCGAGAGCGTTGACATTAAAACAATCACCGATGAAAAAACCGGGCTTGCCCGTTATTTCGGGGTAACCGCAGATTTTCAATTTGTCAGGATAACCCCCCTTGGCAGCCCTAAAAACCTGTCTGAACAAGACCGGGAGCAGATCACAAACCATCTTACGGACATGGATATCCTGGCCAGATACATTGATTTAAACCAATTTGAATTTACAGGCTTTACCATTGTCCGGGCCCTGGATATAACCCAATCCGAAGTGATCTCCGCCCTTGAAAGGGATTTGATAGACCAGCACGCCATTTTTTCTGCCGAAGGCATTAAACATCTTGAATCCAGACTCCAGGTATTGTTTCAGCGACCGGAAATCGCCGTTGGACTCGGTGCCCTCCAGGGGGATCAGGTGATGATCATCAAAAATGACTGCAATTCCGCCATCAACTGCCTTTTTTCCAATTCCCACCATCTTCACCTGGATGCGTTACAAGGATCGGTCTGGATGACGGCAGCTGAAAATTCAAGCGTATTCAGGGTACCGGATCTTTCCCAAAAAAAAGATCTGGTTCCGGCCGAACAGCAGGCTGTTGCGGCTGGCATCCGCTCCATGCTGCTATCGCCCTTGTCCTACCAGGGAAAGGTCATCGGAATCCTGGAAGTTTTTACCACCACCCCCAATGAACTGGGCCCCATTGATGCCATGTTATTGGAACAGGTCACCCCTATCTTTTCCGTGGCATTGAAAAGGGGGCTGGATGAAGTGAACAAGCACGTTCAATCCATTATCAAGGAAAAATGCACCGCAGTTCATCCTTCTGTGGAATGGCGGTTTGAGCAGGCGGCCATCCGGCACATGGAACGTCTCCGACAGGGTATTGCCACCTCGGGAATGGAACCCATTATTTTTAAGGAGGTTGTTCCCTTTTTCGGACAATCCGATATCCGGGGATCCTCTCTGGCCCGGAACCAGGGAATCCAGCAGGACCTGACCGATCAGCTCCGCCTGGCCCTTGGGATCATGGAAGCAGCTTCAAAAATAAGGCCCTGGCCGATTTTACAGGAATATGCATTTAGAATTCGCGCCAAAATACAGGAAATCGCCTCTGGGGTTAACTCCAGTGACGAAAATTCGGTCTTCTCACTTCTGAACAAAGACGTTTTTTCCACCTTTGAAGAACTTGCGGGGCTGGGGCCGGATATTGCCCGGCAGATAGACCGTTACAACGCCGCCCTGGATCCGGTTGCCGGCATGATCTACAACAAAAGGAAAGACTATGAAGAGAGTGTTTCGCGACTGAACCATGCGCTTTCCGGATTTTTGGAACAGGAGGATGCTCTGATCCAAAAGGATTTTCCCCATTATTTTGAAAAACGCCAGACCGACGGTGTGGATTATATGATGTATATCGGCGCCTCCATGGTTGAACGCCAGAGACTTGCCGATTTTCATGTCCAGGACATGACCCTGTGGCAATTAATGCTCGCCTGCGGCCTGGCCTGGCAGACCAAAAAAATCCAACCCGGGCTAAAGGTGCCCCTGGACACCTGCCACCTTATTCTGGTCAATCACACCCCCCTGTCCATCCGGTTCCGGTTTGATGAAAAGCGCTTTGATGTGGACGGGGCCTATGATGTCCGCCAGGAAATCATAAAATCCCGCCTGGACAAAGCCCTGATAAAGGGAACAGGCGAGCGGCTCACCCAGCCCGGAAGAATCGCTGTGGTGTATTCCAATCCCTCGGAAGGAAAAAAAATCAGACAGCATATGGAGTTTCTGGTGGGGGCAGGCAAGCTGGACAATGACCTTGAAATGCTGGAATTGGATGACCTTCCCGATGTTCGGGGGTTAAAAGCCCTCAGGGTTGGCGTAAACCTGAAATCCATGGCTGCAAACAATATCATTGAGATGAAAACAGGCTAAAACCGCCCGAGTCTTGTTACTTGGTTTTATGGGTAAAGACCCCGTCCCAATCAGGCCCGGGCGGAGTTTCCATGAAAAAGGCACAGCGTTCCCGGTAAATCCCATTGATCTTTGTGTCGGGATATTGATCACAAAGGGCTTGAAAAATGCCATGGGCCTTATCAAAGTCTTGGGCCTTATAAGCTGCAAGTGCTCTTTCATATGCCTGCAATTGGGTTTCCAGGACATCTTTTTCTTCGGCAGACGGCTGATAGATGGTATAGATTTCAACCGGTTTTGTTTTTCCCTTAACCCGAACCCGGTCAAGCTCCTGGAACCGCATGGGAGCGGATACTGTTTCTTTCATGGCACCCGAGACAATCATTTTAACCCCGTAAAATTTGGTCAGACCCTCCAGCCGGGATGTCAGGTTTACATTGTCCCCGATAATGGTATAGTCGAACAAATCATCCGACCCCATGTTTCCCACCCGGCATTTCCCGGAATGGATACCTATGCCGATATCTATTTCAACGCCATACTTATCGATAAACTCCCGGTTGAGCTCCACAAGGGAGGCCAGCATCTCAAAGCCGGTTTTCACCGCCAGCTGCTGGTGATCCTTCACATCAAGGGGGGCATTCCAAAAACACATGACCGCATCGCCGATGAACTTATCCAGGGTGCCGTTATTTTTGATAATACTATGGGTTACCGGGGTGAAATAATCATGGAGCAGCTCGGTCACCTGTGTGGGCGACAATCCTTCGGACAGGGTGGTGAAACCGCGGATATCGGCAAACATAATCGTGATTTGTTTTTCTTCTCCGTCAAGACTCATCTTTTCAGGCGAATCGCTGATCTGATCCACAACCGCCTTGGACACATATTTGCTGAAGGCAGACCGATAAAACCGTTTTTTCTGTTCTGAAAACCAGAATTTGAACAAATTTAAAATGGAAAAATTTGCCCCCAGCACCAATAGAGGAAAGAAGGGTGAAACCCAGATATGATAGGTTTTTAAAGACCATATTCCCCCATACCAGGCACCCGCACCCAAGGCTGCTGCCACGGGCAAGGTCAGCCAGGAACCGGCCCAACCGATCAAAAGAGTGGCGCCAATCCCCCATAAAAAGATTGATACAAGCTCAAGCCCCGGAACCCAATCCGGTCTTTGGATAAACTCCTGGTTTAAAATATTGTCCACAATGGTGGCATTGACCTCCACCCCGGGGAAAACCTCATCCATAGGAGAAACCCTTATATCCATAAGGCCTGCGGCAGAGGACCCTAAAAACACCACTTTATTTTCAAGTGCCTTCGGGCCAACCTTGTCTTCCAGCACATGTCCTGCCGAAATATAGGGAAAGGTACGACTGGGACCTTTGTAATTGATAAGCATGGACCCATTGGCTTCCAGAGGGATAATGGTCTTTCCGACGCTAATGGATTCGACCCCCCCCCGGGTCACCTTGACAACAGGATCGGCAATCCTACCCGCCAAGGCTGTCAAAAGGGTGGCAAGGGACAGATGGGGATATATTTTTTCTTCCCAGGAAATCATCAGGGGCACCCGCCGCAGGACACCGTCCCTGTCTGTGAGGGTATTCATAAATCCGGCATGGGCGGCTTGTTTTAGAAGCTCGGGCAAGGGCGGAATTACCCGTACCGCCTTTGTCAAATAATCCCTTCCCTGTTTCGCACCTGCGCCACGAACCAGGGCGGCTTTAAAAAAAGGCAGGGTTGTCGCAGCCGGAACAGACAGCCCCCCTTCCTGGAAAACAAAAGAATACCCCAGAACAAAGGGACCGGTATTCAAAACATCTGCCAGCAACTGGTCATTGTCCATCAGCTCCTTTGGCAGCCCGTTAAACTTAAGGTCAATCTCAAGGTCCCGCTTAAGCATTTTTTGCATCACCACAGGAGAAGTCCCGTCTGGTTCGCCAAACAAAATATCATTGCCCACTGCCAGGGCACCGGACAATTGAATTTTTTTCAACAGCAGGGCCACACGATACCGCGGCCAGGGCCACTGACCAAAGCGGTCGATACTGTATTCGTCGATATCGACAATGGCAACCGTGCTGGGGGAACCTTTCATCCGGGTCTTGGTTAAAAACACATCATATAGCTTGTTTTCCATCAATTGAAGATAGGAAGGCTTGAAGACATAGAAACCGGCAATGACCAGGGTAATAATAAAACCGGCCGCCACCACGGTCCACTGTATGTGCCGAATTTTTTTAAACAGATATGAAATCATCGTCAAAATCGTCTTCACGTTGTTTTGACCTCCAAAAAAATGTCAGTCATCCGGACAATCTTTTTTGAACCCTTTTTTTTGCCCTTGACAAACCCGAGCAATTAATGATTATGATAGGCAGATCCGGACATGAATGCAATAAAAATAATCCTATCTTAATCAGTAAAAGGAGATAAAATGTATCCTTATATCTGCCGCAGCATGTTAATCCTTTTATTTACCTTTCTTTTTTCACTTGCCGCCTTTGGTCAGGCTACGGCAAAATCACCGGAAGCATCTGCATTTAACCCGGACATCCGGCAATTGCTGACCGGGCTTCTTGAAAACCATGAGGAAATAAAAACCTTTCGCCACAGGGTTGAAAGTGCACAGGCACGGTTGCGTCAAAGCCAGGGTCTGTATTATCCAAGGCTTGATTTATATGGGGACGCCGGTTATGAAAAAATTGAAAAACAATACGGCGTAAAAAATTCCGAAGAGGACCGGCACAGTGTCACCCTGAGGGGCACACAGCTGATAACCGATTTCGGCAAAACCACCCACACCATAGACCGGGATCAGATATTTCTTGAGCAGGCCCAGGCCAGCCTTGATGCGATCAGTCAGCAGATGCTCCGTGACGGTATCGTTGCCTATATTAATATTGTCCGGGCCAGGGAACGGCTGAAAATCGCAACCCGCTCCGAAGACCGGATTAAAGAAGTCACCGGCATAGAAAAAGCCCTTGTCAAAAAAGGGGCCGGGCTCAGTTCCGATGTCCTCCAGGCAAAATCGCAACTGGCAGGCGCCATGGCGGTCCGGGTGGAGGCCGCAGGAGAACTTGAAATGGCAAAAAATAAATTTCACTCTATTTTTTACCATTATCCCACTGCTGACGAAATTGAGATGTTCAGGGAAATTGCAAACCCAGATTCGTTTATCCCGGACAATCTTGAAAATGCCATTGCCACTGCCATGGAACACAATCCGGAAATCAAAATCACAACCTATGATGTGACTGTCACACAAAAAGAGTTCAAAATTTCCAAATCCAGCTATTGTCCCACGCTCAGCCTTTATGGAGAAGCCATCAATGCCCATGACAATGACGGCCAGGCGGGATACCGGAGGGATTATTCCGCCGGTGTTGAATTTTCCTATAATCTTTACAGCGGCGGCAGTGACCAGGCAGCGGTCAGGGCGGCCCTGGCCAATAACAATGCTGCCGCCACCCACCTGGGGTATGCAAAAAAAATGGTGACGGAACAGGTGAGAAACAGCTGGGAATTGTTGATGACCCTGACCCAAAGGAATGAACTGCTGGATCAGCAGGCGGATATCCTGAAAAATTTTTTGGAACTGGCTAAAAAAGAGCGTAAAATGGGAACCCGCTCCCTTTTGGATGTGTTGAACGGTGAGGTTAATTATATCAATGCCCAGGGAAATGCAATCGCCGCCAGGGAAGATACAAAGAATGCAGCGTTTAACCTTTTGTTTTCCATGGGGCGAATGAACATTGATTTACTTGCCCAATAGCCTTTTCAATCCTGGTGTTACAAAGTTCAGCCCCCGGTTATGAAAGAACTGATCAGAAGATTATTTCACCGGCCCATTCTGGCGGTAGAAATCCTGGCAGCCACTTTTCTGACCACCCTGCTGACACTTGCAATGCCTTTGTATGTCATCCAGATATTAAACAGGTATGTCAGCTATGGATTTCACGGCACCCTGATCACGCTTACCATTGGGATGCTGATTGCCGTTATCCTCCAATTTTGCTTCAGAATTGTCCGGACAAAAATGGCCACCGCCATCAACCAGGAACCCAATGACCGACTCTCCCGTGATATTCTTTCTATTGTCAGCCGTGCCAAGGCAGAACCTTTGGATCAATTATCAAAACCAAGACTTCATGAAGCGCTCAACCAGGTTCAGACCATCCAGCAAAGCTATGATGCCCAGGCAATGACAACTGTTCTGGATGCCCCGTTTTCTTTGATCTTTATCGGCGTTATCTACCTGTTAAGCCCTGTGCTGTCAGGAATTACACTTTTGGGTATTTTCCTAGCCCTTTTTTTCGGATGGCTGGCCATTTTAAAATCCCAAAAAAATTCCGAACTACTGATTCAATCATTGTCTGAGCACAGAAATTTGAATTCTTCTGCAGTCAATGCCTTGGAAACGGTCAGGGCTTTTGTCGGGGCCTCTTTTCTATTTAAAAAATGGGAGACCCAGCTCTCCGCCATCAGCCGCCTGAAGAATAAACTGACCGATTACAAAGAGTTATCCCAGACCATGACCATGACCGGCAGCTCCCTGACCAGTGTTTTCCTCTATGCTGCCGGAGCCGTTCTCGTGGTTCAGGGAGACTTGTCCGTGGGCGCGTTGATCGGTGCCAATATCCTTTGCGGAAAAGCGTATCAAAACACCACAAAGCTGGTACAGACCGCCTTTTCCCTAAACAAAGCAAAACAGGCCTTTAAAGACCTTGCAGTTCTCAAACTTATCCCCCTTGAACCATCCACAGGATCTGCCTTGAAAACCTATCAGGGACAGATAGAATTCCAGGATCTGGGTTTCTCCTACCCCAATACCAGCGGTCCTTTGTTTGAATCCCTCACCCTTCGCCTGGCACCCGGGAATGTAATGGCGGTTTTTGGTGAAAACGGCACCGGCAAGACAACCCTTGCCAAACTGATCACAAATCTGCTGGAACCCCGGCGGGGAAAAATACTGGCCGACGGAGTAAATATTCTGCAAATGGCACCGGCCTGGTGGCGAAAACAAATCATATATATGCCCCAGGAACCCAGCTTTATCAACGGGTCCCTCAGGGACAACATCCTTTTACTGAACCCTGATCTGGATGATGCCGGCCTAAACGAAATTCTAAGGAAAACCGATTTAAAATCCTTTCTGGACAAGACACCCAATGGACTGGACACCCTTGTGACCAACAATGAGAAAAATTTCCCCCCGGGAATCAGAAGACGCCTTTCCCTGGCACGGGGCCTTGCAGGCAACGGCAACCTGGTTGTGCTGGATGAACCCACGGATGCAATGGATGCAAAAGGAGTGGCCGCTGTTTATAACGTCATGAATACCCTGGCCAAATCCGGAAAATCCATCATTGTTTTTTCAAATGATCCCAACATCTTAAAAGGCGCATCCCTTCTCCTTAACCTGGACAAAAAACCCATGCCGGAACTGACCCATAAAGTCATCATGCCCCATACTGGACAAAAAGTGTCATGACCGACCATAAAAAAACACAGATATCAAGGGTCACCCATTTGTTCTTTTTGTTATTGGTGTTCATGTGTGTGGCCTTCTTTTTCTGGGCGTATAAGGGAACCCTTGATATTGTCAGCATGGCCCAAGGGGAAGTTGTGCCCAGCGGAAAGATCAAACGCGTACAGCATTTTGAAGGCGGGATCATCCGGGAAATTAAGATACGGGAGGGAGACCACGTTATTGCCGACCAGCCCCTGGTGGAACTGGAGCAGGTGCGAAACTTTGCAAGCCTGGATGAACTGGAGATGCGGATGGATTCCCTTCGTGTGGATGTGCTTCGGTATGAAGCCCAGTTGAGGGGCGAAGATCGCATCGGCTTTCCCAAAGAAATCCTGGAAAATCTGCCGTTGCTCGTGAAAGAAGCCAATGCCCTGTTCGAAGCCCATAAAAACAGCTACCAAAGTACGGTCAACAAATTACAAACCGTTATTTACCAGGCAGAGCAACGCATCAAAACGGTCCAGTCCCAGCTCCAAAACAAGCGGGAGCGCCTCCCCCTTCTTGAAGAAGAACTCACCTTAAGTCAGGAACTGCTCAATGACAATTTAACCACCCGGATCAAACATATTGAAATCCTGCGCCGGAAAAAGGAAACCGAAGGGCAGATCCTCAATGACGAGTCTTCCCTGAAAGAAGCCATGCACGCCTTAACAGAAACACAGGAAAAACTCAAAGAAACCATCCATAAATTTAAAGAAGAAACAACGGAAAAACTCAAAGACTCCACCCAGGAGCTCAAAGAGTTTTCCGTCCGGGTCAAAAAATTTGAAGACAGTCTTGAAAGAACGATTATCCGCTCTCCCATAAACGGGGTGGTTAAAAAATTATATCTTGTGACCCGGGGAGGCGTTGTTAAGCCGGGCGATACCATCGCTGACATTGTCCCCTCCGAAGAGCGCCTCCTCATTGAAGCCCACCTGAACATTTCCGATATCGGTTATATTACAAAGGACCAGATGGTTTACCTTCAGCTGCCCAACAAGGATGCCAATAAATTTAAAAAACTGGAAGGCCGGGTTCTGAACATCAGCCCGGATACCTTTACCGATCCCCAGGGAAGAACATTTTACAATATTTTAATTGAATCGGAAAAAAGCTATTTCCAGGCAGGCGATCAAAAATACCGCCTCTATCCGGGCATGGTTCTTCTGGCCTATATCCACATTGGAAAACGGACGATTCTGGACTATCTTTTAGACCCCTTTGTGAATACCTTGAGTTTTTCTTTACAGGAGCGGTAAGTTGCACTTTGTTTTTATCCATCCCAATTTCCCGGCGCAATTCAGGTCTCTGGCTGAATTTTTAGGGAAAAATCCGAAAAACCAAGTTATGTTTATAACGGCAAATCCCAGGGAAGAATGGGAAATTGTCGGAGTGAAAAAAATCATTTTTCAGGAAGAAGAACTCCCCGAAGACATCTCGTCGCCGCCTTTGAAAAATTTTACCGCCCTTCATTCAAAGGCGGCCGCCGTGGCCAGGGTCTTGTTCGATTTGAGAAAGCAGCAGTTCATGCCGGATTTGATCATCGGCCACTCGGGATGGGGCAGCACTTTTTACATCAAAGATAT
>JAHIVS010000187.1 GCA_018816605.1 Pseudomonadota bacterium | reverse complement strand
TGGATTTCACTCAAACCTGGAGCATTGGAAAGATCAACTGGATGGCCTCATCCGGACGCTTCTGGCCCCTGAAAACAGTTCCCACCAAGGGCCCGGATTAGACCTTGGGATCATCATGGAAATGATCTCTTTTCTCAATGAGAACGTTACCTGCCAGATCATCCGGCACGCCATGGTAACCCTTGAAAGATCCGATCATCTGACCCCGCCCTGCCCTTTCTGCTGGATCAGCATGGGATCGGATGCCCGCCGGGAGCAGGTGGTGAGAACAGACCAGGACAATGGTCTGATTTATGCGGACCCGCCTTCCGGCCAGGCGGCCAAAACAGATCACTATTTTTTATCCCTGGCCCAACACATTGTAACCGACCTGGACCGGTTCGGTTTCCAACTTTGTTCCGGCAATGTCATGGCCACCAACCCTTTGTGGAGACGTCCCCTGGGAGAATGGCTCAAAGCCCTGGACCAATGGGTGGGGTCAACAGATACCCAAAAGATACGTCAGTTGACCATCCTGCTGGATTTCCGAGCGGTTTACGGAGATATGCGCCTGGCCCAGGTGGTCCAGTCCCGGGTATTTAATCTGTTCCATGAACACGAAAGCGTCAGCCATTTTCTGGCCCAGGATGACCAGGTGTTCCCCTCTCCCAAAACCCTGTTCGGCCGGATCCGAACCCAGAAAGGCCCGAAAGGCCAAAACAGAAAAAATAAAACGGTTTATTTTAATCTCAAAACCAGAGGACTGGTCCATTTAATCAATGGGGCAAGGATTCTGGCCCTGAACCACCGGATCCAAATCCCTTCCACCCTTGCACGCCTTCAATTGCTGGGGGAAGAAAAGGTGTTAACTCCGGAAGAAACCCATTTATACACCGCAGCATTCACCCATCTGGTCCGAATGAAAATTGAAACTCATCTCTTGGGTCAGAACAAAAAAAACTTGCCAATTCATTGTATTGATGTTTCAACTCTGGACCCGGCGGCGTATCAAAAATTGATGGGTGCCCTGGATGCCGTGATCCAATTGCAAAAAAAGATTCATCGCACATACAACCAGGCCTGGATGAACTTTTTTAACTAGTTTTAATTAGGAGTCTTCTGTTCAATGAGTCTTTTTCCCCCAACGCCAAAGAAAGTTTTCACAAATAGTTCAGACCTGTCTAATTCAGACCTGTCTAATTCAGACCTGTCTGGCTCAGACCCGTCTCCCTATCGGTCCTATTTCAAGCTGTTGACCAAGATCAGCAAAAAAATCCATTCCAACATTGAAACCCTGGACATTCTGGGCTGTATCGTAGAAAGCATGGTGGATGTGATGTCGGCCAAGGGGGGGATATACTGGATACTGAACCAGCAAAAGCAAATCATTGAAAGCCGGATCTTCCACGGGTTTGATTATCAAAGTCTGTCCCGGGTGGACTACCCCACCCTGATGACCATTTTTAATAGAGAATCGGCCAGCCCCATCTGTATCACCGATGCCAGGAACGATACCCGAATTCCGGATTTAGAACGTCTGGGCAAACGAAAAATCTCTTCGGTCACCGGCATGTTTTTTGATATCACCGGCCCCTATGTGGGGCTGCTGGCCGTCTATTTCACAGGCCCGAAAGCCCTGGCCCCCCATGAAGTGGAACTATTGACAGCCCTGGGAGAACAAGGGGCCATTGCCCTGGAAAAGGCCATTGGATACGACCAAAAGGCCCAGACCACCTACCGGCAGATTGTGGAAGGGTTTGCCCTGGCCATTGAGGCCAAGGACAAGATTACCCATGGTCACTCCCAACGAGTGGCCCGATTGTCAGAACTGACCGCCCGAAAAATGAAACTTACAGAAAAGCAGGTTCAACAAATATTCCATGCCGGAATTCTCCATGACATTGGAAAAATCGGTACCCAGGATATGCTTCTGGAACGCCTGGGAAATTTATCCGAAAAAGAGATGGGTGCCATCCGGGAGCACCCCTGCCTGGGGGCGGATATTTTAAGTCCCCTCGCCATTTTCAGCGACATTGAACCCCTGGTGCGCCACCACCATGAGCTGTTCAACGGCAGTGGCTATCCCGCTGGGAAAAAAGGAGAGGAAATCCCTTTGGGCGCACGGATCATCTCGGTGTGTGATGCCTTTGAAACCATGATCACCGGCCGTCCCCACCTTCCGAAAATGGATCTGACCGCCGCATTAACCGCTCTAAAGATAGGGGTGGGCACCCGATTTGATCCAAAGGTGGTCCAGGCCTTTTTCGGTGTGATCCAGGAAAACCCGGAAGTGATCGAGACCCGTCAGACCATTGGATCCTGTCTGGATATCCTCCAGCAGAACATGGTCCAACTGGCCGAACAGAATCAATTTGAAAAAAAACTCTCCCGGTTTCCCAGCGGATTTTAAAGAAATAGAACATATTGCTTGACACACACAGATACTTCTCTATCATTTAAACATGTTCCTTTTTTCAGATTTCACAGCATGGGTATAAATCACCGTTATCGGATTCTTTTTTTGGAATGGGGCGTTTTTTTTGCATCCGCAACAGCCCTTGGTATGCTTTCCCCCCTGGCCGATTTTCCATGGTTGGCATGTTTTTTATTTGTTCCACTGGCATATATGCTGCGGCATGGTGTTCGAATGGGAATTTTGAAGGGCATGGCGACAGGATGGGTGTTCGGAACGATTTGCTGGGCTGCTGGAACATGGTGGGTGATCAACGGCATGGAGTTCTTGCTGAACCTGAACGCCGGACAGTCCTGGACCGCCGGAACATTGTTCTGGCTGTATCAGGGGTTGCCCTTCGCCCTGCTCGGTGGGGTCCACGGCTGGTTGAGTAAACAAGGCCACCATGCAGGTCCTTTGTTTTGCGCCAGTCTGCTGACGCTCCTGATTTTTCTCAGGCCTGCTGTTTGCCCTATCTCCAGTGTGGTTGCCGTCGCACAATGGACTGCTTTTATTCAGATTGCCGATATTGGCGGTGAGTATTTTGTCCTTTTTGTCTTCATCCTCGTCAATTGGCTGATTGCCGATTTTTTTTCTAATTGCCGGGGCGGTGAACCCAAACGCAAATGGATCAGCATGGTCGCGGTTTTTATATTGCTGGCAGCGGTATTGGGATATGGTCATTGGCGGATTTTCCAGATTCAGGATGCAGCCCAAAGGCCGGGGGAACCAAAAATATCGGTCGCCTCGATACAGCCCAATGTTCCGGTCCGCTGGGATGAAGCCTCACTGAATGCCTTTGCCACCGACGAAGCGCTTTGTCTTGACACCTTGACGGCTCATTCGGATATCGTTCAGGGCGCAGGACTCCTCGTCTTTCCCGAATTGCCGAAATTCGACTGCAAGTCCGGGGAATTTGAAAACTCCGGACTCAAAGCCGCGCTGCTGAATCTGGGTATTCCGGTTTTGATGACCAGTGATGAGTATATTATGGATCCCGATACTGAACAGGTCCGAATGACGAAGAACAGCCATCGAATGATCGTATCGCGCAGAATCAATGCCAAGTTTAGCTCAGTATTTACCATGCCGCCCGGGAAAAACTGCTCCGTGGCCTACCGAAAGGTGAAACTGGTCCCGTTTTCCGAAGCCACTCCGTTGATCAACGAGTTGCCCTGGCTGAAAAAAGTCCTGGGACAGGGTTTGGAGTTTTCCAAAGGGGATGGACCGCATCTAATCGGCATCGCCCACCTGTCAGTCCAACCATTGATTTGTTTTGAAAGTGGTTTTTCCCGGTTGGTGGGCCAGGGTGTTTTTCTTGGCGCAGATTTACTGGTAGAAGTTTCCAATGACGGCTGGTTTTCCTGCCGGGATGCGGAGATAAAGCATTTGAGCATGGGCATTTTCCGGGCTGTGGAATTCCGCCGCCCCCTTGTCCGGTGCAGTAACTCGGGCGGCGGGGCGCATATAGAG
>JAHIVS010000186.1 GCA_018816605.1 Pseudomonadota bacterium | reverse complement strand
CCCATAAAAGTTTGGCCCAGAAAAGTATTATTGTGGCAGCCGGTCCGGCTTTTAATTTTTTTCTGGCCTTGTTTATTTTTTATGTGCTGTATCAGTTTTCCGGAATATACATGGCAGCACCGGTCATCGGAAAGATTCTGGAAAATACGCCGGCCCAGAGTGCGGGACTTAAACCCGGGGACAGGATCAAGGCCATTGATCAGAAATCCGTTGAGTCCTTTGAAGATATCTCCCGGGTGATCGGCACCGGTAAGGGCGATAAGCTTGAAATTGTCATTGAACGGGAAGGGCAGATAACCTCTGTCACCCTCATCCCCGAGAAGCGGAGTGCAAAAAATGTATTTGGAGAGGATGTGGACAAATATGTGATCGGCATTCTGGGAACCGGTGAGACCTTCCATAGAAGTTTGAACCCGCTCCAGGCCATTGGCCGTTCCATTTCCGATACCTATGGCCTTGTGAAGCTGACCATTCTGTCTGTGGTGAAGATGGTGACCGGCAGCGTTTCCGCAGACAATTTGGGGGGGCCTTTGATGATCGCCCAGATGGCAGGGGAACAGGCCAAGGCCGGAGCCGTTAATTTTGTCTGGTTTATTGCACTGCTTTCCGTCAACCTGGGTATTATCAATTTGTTTCCCATTCCGGTTTTAGACGGCGGACATCTTTTGTTTTTCGGGATTGAGGCAATTACGGGTAAAGCGGTGGGTGATAAGCTGCGGGAAAAACTGATTCAGTTCGGGGCAGCACTGCTGGTGGCATTAATGGTTTTTGTTTTTTATAACGACATTGTCAGAATGATCAATGGCTGAAAAATCAGTTAGATCAAATCGGGTGGATACTATGGTTTCATGTATTGAAATTGCTCTTAAACAAGAGCTTTCGGATGCGGAAGCATCTTCTTTAAGGAAAAAGGCCGATTCCTATTTCGGAATCAAGATCACGGCGGCACGGTGTGTCCATATCGTAACCATTGACGCTGACCTGGATGGGGCAGAGCTTGATCGGGTAAAAGATGAGATTCTGACAAATCCGGTGACCCAGATTTCAAGTTTACATCCATTGGATATCGTCTTTGACTGGTGTGTCTGGATCGGATTCCGGCCCGGCGTCAAGGACAATGCAGGCGCTACGGCAATGGAAGCCATCTCAGATGTTCTGGGCAAGACCTTTGGGAAGGATGAAGGAATCTATACCTCCAGACGGTATTGTCTGAAGGGGGAAACCCTGACCCGGGAAAAAATTGAAACGTTGGCAGTCGAGTTGCTGTCCAATCCCATCATTCAGCAGTTTAAGATTTTTTCCGCCAAGGAGTGGAATAAAAAAACGGGTGCCGATGTCAAACCGGCCAAGGTAATTCTGGACCACACCCCCTGTTGCAGCACCATCTGTATCGATTCCGATGAGATGCTTTCCCAGATCAGCGACCAGAGGAATCTGGCCCTGAATCCCCGGGATATACCGGTTATACGGGCCTATTTTCTGGACCCGAAGGTTCTTAGGGAAAGGCGGGAAAAGGGGTTGTCCGTACCCACGGATGTGGAACTGGAATATATTTCCCAGGCCAGAAGCGACCATTGCAATCACAACACCTTTAATGGTATTTTCCAATACACGGATGCTGCCACCAATGAAAGTGTCGTTGAAAACTCTTTGTTTAAAACCTATATCCAGCGCCCAACACTGGCCCTTAAGGAAGAAAAAGACTGGGTGGTCTCTGTTTTGTGGGACAATGCAGGTGTGGGAAAATTTGACGATGACAATAATTATGTGATCACCGGCGAAACCCATAACTCCCCTTCCAACATGGAAGCCTATGGGGGTGCCATCACGGGCATCGTCGGGGTATACCGGGATCCCATGGGAACCGGCCTTGGTGCCAAATTGTTCATGGGCAGTTTCGGATTTTGTGTGGGGGAGGTGGGGTATGACGGTCCCTTGAATCCGCCGTTGCATCCCAGGCGCCTTCTGGACGGCGTCATCGAAGGGGTTAAGGACGGCGGCAATAAGAGCGGCGTGCCCACCACCTTCGGCCAGACCCTGTTTGATCCGGGATACATGGGCAAGAGTCTTGTTTTTGTAACCGCTTTGGGCATCATGCCGGCCCTTATTGCCGGTAAACCCAGCCATAAAAAAACCACCGCTCCCGGCGAATTGATTATCATGAGCGGCGGGCGGGTGGGCAAGGACGGTATCCACGGGGTCACGGCCTCTTCGGAAAGTTATTCCGAGCATACACCGGCCGGCCACGTTCAGATCGGTGACCCCTATACCCAGAAAAAAATGCATGATTTTCTGCTGGTCTGCAGGGACGAGGGGCTTACCACTTTTATTACCGACAACGGCGGGGGAGGTCTTTCTTCGTCTGTGGGCGAATCCGCCATGCTGTCCAACGGATGCGAGGTCTGGCTGGACCGTGTCCCCTTAAAATATGAGGGTCTGGACATGTGGGAGATCTGGATTTCCGAATCCCAGGAGCGCATGACCATTGCCGTAAAGCCGGAAAATCTGGATCGGTTCATGGAATTGTCCCGGGAGCATGCGGTGGAAAGCACGGTGATCGGAAAATATACCGATACGGGCAAGCTGCATATTAAATACAAGGAGGAAACCTGTGCCTATGTGGATATGGACCTGCTTGAAAAAGGATTTCCCTCCTGGGAATTTGATGCTGTCTGGCTGCCGCCGGAAACAAGGGGGCTTACGGAACCTGTGATCAGCACACCCGCAGATTTTAACCGATTGCTGCTTGAGATGATGGCCCGGCCCAATATTTGCTCCAAAGAATGGATTTTACGGCAGTATGACCATGAGGTCCAGGGCGGTTCCGTGGTCAAACCCCTGGTGGGCGTAAACCGCAATATCCCGTCGGACGCCTCGGTGACGCGTCCTGTGCTCACAAGCCAGAAGGGGCTTGCCTTTTCCCAGAGCCTGCTGCCATGGTACTCTAGAATTGATGCCTATCACATGATGGCCTGCACCATTGATGAGGCGGTTCGGCGGCTGATCTGTGTGGGCGGGTCTTTTGAGCATATCGGGGGGGTGGATAATTTCTGCTGGCCCAATATCGGGTTTGACCCAGAGAAAAATCCGGACGGCAAATTCAAGGCAGCCCAGCTGGTCAGGGCATGCCGGGCCTTAAAAGATACCTGCATGGCCTATAAGATTCCCTTGCTTTCGGGCAAAGACAGCATGTATGTGGACGGACATCTGGAAGGACAGTTCGGGGAAAGGGTAAAGGTCTCTGCTCTTCCAACGGTTCAGTTTTCGGCAACTTCCGTCCTGAACGATATATCAAAATGTGTGACCATGGACCCCAAGGTGGCAGGCGATCTTGTCTATGTCATGGGCACAACCAAAAATGAGCTGGGCGCATCGGAATATTATGATCTGTTTGATAAAACGGGAAAAAATGTGCCGGAAGTGGATTTTGATGCCTGTAAAATACTCTATAAAGTCCTGGAAAAAGCCATTGATATGGAATTGATCGCCTCCAGCCATGCCGTGGCAAGGGGGGGGATCGGGGTTCATCTGTGCCTTATGGCCATGGCCGGACAGCTTGGCATGGAGATAGACCTGTCCTGTCTGCCCATGAGCAATGCGCTCAGGGGCAAGGGCGGCCTGTCCGATGATATCCTCCTGTTTTCTGAATCTGCCGGGCGGGTTATTCTAACCATTTCGCCGGACAATAAAGGCGTGTTTGAAAAATTATGTAAGGGACTTCCTGTCACTTGTGTCGGGAGCGTCACAGACGCTCATACCTGTTTGAAAATTGACGGCAGGGAGAAAAAAGCCATTGTTAATCTGTCTTGTGATGCCCTTGATAAGGCCTTTAACAAGACTTTTGGAGACCATATATGAAAAAGGTTAAAGCATTGATTTTAACCGGTTTTGGTTTGAATTGCGATACTGAGACAGCCCTGGCCTTTGAACTGGCCGGTGCCCGGTCCCACAGGGTTCACATCAATTCGTTGATTGCAGGCAAGGAAAAGCTTTCAGACTATCATATCCTTGCCCTTGGGGGCGGATTTTCCTGGGGGGACGACCATGGGGCAGGGGTTATCCAGGCGCTCAAACTCAAAAACCATATTGGGCAGGACCTGCTCTCCTTTGTGAAGGAGGGGAAACTGGTCATCGGTATCTGCAACGGATTTCAGGCCCTGGTTAACCTGGGCCTTCTGCCGGGACTTGAGGCCGATTATACCCGGCGGTCCGTTTCCATTACCTTCAATGACTGCGGAAATTTCAGGGACCAGTGGGTTCACCTGGCAGGCAATGCCGACAGCCCCTGTGTCTTTTCCAAGGGGATTGAACTGGCAGATTATCCTGTCCGCCACGGAGAGGGAAAGGTCATTGCCGATCCCAAGGTCATTGCACAATTGATCGCCGACAACCAGGTGGTGTTCCGATATGCCGACAGCAAAGGATTGCCTGCAAAGGGCACCTTCCCCTTAAATCCCAATGGGTCCATGTCGGATATCGCCGGTATCTGTGATCCCACCGGCAGGATATTCGGACTCATGCCCCACCCCGAAGGCTATAACCATTTTACAAACCATCCGGACTGGACCCGTCAAAAAGAGCAGGGAAAGCGTCGGGGTGAGACACTGGATACCGGTATGACCATCGGTATCCGTTTGTTTAAAAACGGGGTTGACTATATCCGGGATACGTTTCTAAACCAACGCTAATTTTAATCTCTATAAGCAAGCGGAGCTGAATCAACGTGCTGGGAACCTTTGTCAATTGTGTGGCCATTATCTGCGGAAGCCTTGCCGGAATGCTGTTTAAAAACGGTGTTCCCGAAAGATACAATCATATCGTGATGCAGGCCATGGGGCTTGCCGTTATTCTGGTGGGGATCAAAAGTGCCCTGGGATGCGACGATCTGCTTGTTATCATCATCAGCCTGGCAATCGGCTCGGTTGTGGGAGAATTTATCGGCATTGAATCCTATCTGGAAAGGGTGGGCAATTTTCTGGAAACAAAATTTTCGAAAAATTCCACGGGCTTTTCCGCAGGCTTTGTCACGGCTTCCCTAATGTATTGTGTGGGGTCCATGGCCATTGTGGGCTCCCTTGAAAGCGGGCTTACCGGCAATCATGACACCCTGTTTGCCAAGGCCTGTATCGATGGAATCGTCGGGATCATCCTGACCACTTCCCTGGGAATCGGTGTCATGTTTTCCGCTGTGCCTGTGCTGGTTTATCAGGGGGGGATCACATTGATGGCAGGGGTTTTAAAGCCCTTGCTCATACCTGCCGTGGTCAGCCAGATGTCCGGCACCGGCGGACTCTTGATCCTGGCCCTGGGACTGAACATGCTCCGGGAAAAAAAGATCAAGGTGGGCAATATGCTGCCGGCTGTTTTTGTTCCCCTGGTCTATTACTTGATCCGGTTGGCGTTCTGACGATGCGTTGATCCCTTTGGCTCCGGTTTTTTTTTAAGAGAGATACCTCACATTTGGGACTTGGGCTTTTCTGGCAAGGGTCAGGCTTTTTTTATTGTGATTTTTATCAATAATTTAGACGGAACAAACTGCAATAAAGAAAGCCTGACCCCATGTAAAATAATGGCATCTGTTTATTTTATCTGTTCTCGCATGGTAATATCATGTTTTCGTTCCTGTAGGGTTTTATGCCCCAGGCTCCGGTCATGTTCCTCTGAATAGGGGGAGGCACACACTTTTTTCAATTTTTCAACCTTCCCTTCCACATTCTGCCGTTCCTCGCTGGATAATTCTTCAATGCAACTATTATACGTCTTTTCAATTTTGTGTTTAACTTTTGCTGTCTGGTGCCGTCTTATTGCTCGGTCTTTCATATGCTGGCTCCTTTATAATTGTAAACGTATTCCCTCCAAAAACGCCCTTGCCTGGTTTTTCCAATCCCAAGGGACTTGTCCCTAAACAAAGGATAAACATCCAAAAACTGTTTTGCAAGGGACAAGGGGAAAAGTTTGTCAAAACTAATAAAATACATGGGTGTGTATAAGTTTTCTCTGATCAAAGAGAAAGGTACCAAACCAGAAAATTATTGACTTTAAGGGGTCTGATATTTATGATTCTTCTATTCAAGAGATTAATTGAATAGAAGAATCGTAAAAAATCCCCAGGAACCTGAACAGATGATTTCAAGATAAAAAAGAGTTGTTTAAGGAGGTTGATTGAAAACAATTAAAAAAAATCGCATTGTGCTGATTGGAATCTGTCTGACAATCGGTGTCCTGTGGTTTACCAACCGGGCGGTTGCCCCAAAGGAGACATCCTGGGGAGATGTGGTGGCCGAGTCAAGGGACGGCGGGTATCGTCTTATACAAACAGATGCGCTCTGGCAAAAATACCAGGAAGGTCCTGACACGTTTCTGATTGTTGATACCCGCCAGGAATGGGAATTTCGCACCGGACATATCCAGCAGGCCATCAATTTCTCCATGGAGCCGACCTGGTTTTCACGGTGGCAGAAAAAAGCCTCCCTTGAAAAGGCCCTTGGCCCGGATAAGGACCGAACCATTGTTTTTTACTGAGCGGGCCTGGCATGAGTTCGAAGTGACTCGGCAGCCCGTGTGGCTGTAAAACTTGGCTACACAAATGTTTTCCGTGATCCGTCGGGATATCCTGAATGGCAGGCCAGAGGATATCCGGTAAAAACGATTTTGGCTGGATCCGCTGAATCGAATCCGGCCGCCGGAAGGGTAGACGGTGCCAAGGAGTATGCCTACGGCCCATTATACGGCTGGGCAATGGTCTGGACGCTTCTGGGTGTTTTTGCCGGCGGCATGGCCCTGAACTTGACACCGTGCGTATATCCGCTCATCCCCATCACCATATCCTTTTTTGGGGGACGGGAAGGTAAAGGGAAAACAATTGTCCACAGCATCTGCTATGTGGGCGGGCTTGCCGTTACAAATTCAATGCTCGGTGTGTTTGCAGCACTGACAGGCGGGCTGATGGGGGCATTACTGCAGCATCCCCTGGTGCTGATACTGATAGCCTTTCTTTTGATTTTTCTTTCGCTCAGCCTGTTCGGGTTGTGGGAATTACGGGTTCCGTATAAACTAATGCAGGCTGCAACAAAATCACATGCCGGATATTGGGGTTCATTGTTCATGGGGCTGATGATGGGAATTGTTGCTGCCCCCTGCATCGGTCCGTTTGTCCTGGGCTTGCTTGCCTGGGTAGCCGGCATGGGAAGTCCCTGGCTGGGATTTGTTATTTTTTTTACACTAAGCTTGGGATTGGGTCTGCCCATTTTTTTCCTGGCCTTTTTTTCCGGCCGTATCAGGCGACTCCCCCGGTCGGGAGAATGGATGCTTTGGGTCAGAAAACTCATGGGCTGGGTATTGGTGGGCATGGCTGTTTATTTTGTCCAACCGATTTTTTCCAAAACCATCGGGGTTTTTTTTATGGCAGGCGTGGCTCTGTTTGCCGGGCTTCACCTGGGCTGGATCGATAAAACAAAAGCTGCTTTTAAGGCCTTTGAGTGGATTAAAGTGACAGCGGCCATGTCCGCTTTCGTGTTTATGACCCTTCTTTTGGGAACTTTTATCAACCAGGGCTCTGGGGCCAATTTTAGTCCCTATGATGAAAAACTGCTGGTCCAGGCAAAGAAGATGGATAAACCTGTGATCCTAGACTTTTCCGCACAATGGTGCAGCCCCTGCCGAGCGCTTGATGATATTACGTTTCGTGATGCCGAAGTGGTGGGACAGACAGCCAATAATTTTATTCTGATCAAGGTGGACCTGACCCGCCAGGGCAATCCAATCCATGAAAAACTGCTCATGGAATATCAGATCAAAGGCGTTCCAACACTTATTTTTCTGGACAGGACCGGTCATGAAATCAAAGCGCTGCGCTTGGTAGACTTCGAACCCCCGGAAGCTTTCCTGGAAAGATTAAACAAGGCAAACAGATAACACGGGTATCAACGGTTTTTTAAACCCCATGGAGACAATTGTCCCGGCACATATTCTGAGCTGGACCTGTCCTTTGGAATTGCCGCATCGGTTTGTTATGTGAATGCCAGGTCGTTGTTTTTGTATTCTTCTTTCACAAGTTGTCCCAGCAGGTGGATACCCTTTTCCAGTCGTGGGCTCCATTTGATGCCGATGTTGATTCTCAGGCAATGCAGGTACCGGTCCGATGAAGAGCAGATGACACCGGGCAGGATAGAGATGTTCTGCCCGTAGGCTTTCTGATAAATGACCATGGTATCAATTTTTTTATTTAAAACAATCCAGATAAACAGCCCTCCCCTGGGAAAGGTAATCTGGGTGTCTGCGGGGAAATGGTTTGCAACGGCAATGGCAATGGCCGAGGCCTGGTTTTTGATCTGGTTTCTCAGTTTTCTCAAATGGCGGTCATAGGCCCCGGTGTCGATAAACCGGGCCACAATTCGGTGATTGATATTGGGCGCCGAAAGCAGGGAGTTCAGTTTCATGCGGATTACCTGGCGTTTAAAGCGACCCGGAAGGGTCCATCCGGTTCTCAGGCCCGGTGCCAATGTTTTTGAGAAAGAAGAACAATACAGGACAAGCCCCCGGGTATCCATGCTTTTAAAGGTGGTGGGCCTTTTCGCCCCAAAATAAAGATCTCCGTAGATATCGTCTTCAATGATGGGCAAATCGTGGGAATTGGCAATATTGAGGATGGTCCGTTTATTTTCTGTGGAAATAACCGACCCCAGAGGGTTCTGAAAATTGGGGTTCAAAAGGCAGGCTTTTATCTGTTTGGAAGATACCGCCGTTTCAAAGGCAGCCGGATCAATGCCGGTTTCCGGGCAGCCGGGTAGCTCCACAACATACATATTCAAGTCTTCTATGAGCTGCAAAAAACAATGGAATACAGGGGATTCCACCAGAATGGTATCACCGGGGCTGGCAACAGCCCTCAGGCACAGGCTGACCGCTTCCAGGCACCCATTGGTGGTGACCACATCGCTTGCACAAATCATACAGGCATATCCCAGCATCCGCTTGGCGATGGCTTCCCGAAGTCCTGAAAAGCCGGCGCAGACATCATAATTGCCCATGCATTCCCCAAGTTCGGTTGAGGGGAGGGATTTTAAAATCCGGGACAGCTGCTTGATGGGCATGAGTTCCTTTGAGGGCATGGCGGCCCCCAGCTGGAGGATCTCATCGGACTGAAGATCTGAAAGAATGGTTTCAGCCAGGGCGTTTACCTTCACCCGGCTGGGCCTGGCATCTTCTTTTCCCCTGGCGGGTTTGCCAAGGGGGCTTGCGTCCAGGGCCTTGACATAGAAGCCCGATTTTTCCCTGGCCTCGACCCGGCCGCGTTTTTCAAGTTCTATATAGGCCTGGTGGATGGTGGAAACGCTTAGTCCCAGGTTGTTGTGGAGTTTTCTCAGGGAAGGAAGCTTTTCACCGGGGGAAAAAAGTCCCGCCATGATGTTTTCCTGGATTTCATCGGCAAGGGCCACATATCGAAAGTTAACAGCCAATTTTATTTGATCCGCGATCTGTTATGGTTGATAAGATTATCTTCTGTAACTGTTTTTCATTTCTGTTTAATATATACTCGGCACAAAATCAATGATTTAGTATGGGAAAACAAATGAAAAATATAAGCCTCTATATTATTACTATTCTGGTCTGGGGATCCACCTGGATCGGCATCAAGTATCAACTGGGATCTGTGGAGCCCATCGTGTCGGTTATCTATCGGTTCGGTCTTGCCGCAGTCCTCTTGGTTCTTTTTTGCAAACTCAAGGGGCTGACCCTGAGGTTTACCGTCAAAGAGCATCTTTTCATGGCCCTTTTGGGTATGTTTTTGTTTTCCCTCAACTACTGGCTGGTGTATCTGGCGGAAGTTTATCTGACTTCCGGTCTTGTGGCCGTCCTTTTTTCTTCCATTGTATTTTTCAACATGGCCCTTGGAACCCTTTTTCTGGGATCTCCCCTGGAAAAAAAATTAATTATCGGTGCCGTGTCCGGAATTGCGGGACTCCTTTTGATTTTTATGCCGGAAATAAAGTCTTTCCATCTGGCAGATAAAGGAGTACTGGGCCTTGTCCTGGGATTTTCCAGTGTGCTGCTGGCTTCTTTCGGCAATATAATTTCAGCACGCAACACAAAAAAAAACATTCCTGTGATTCAGGCCAATGCCTATGGCATGGGATACGGCACCCTTTTCCTGATTTTGATTGCCCTTAGCCTGGGCAAGGAGTTTACCTTTTCATTTTCCCTTCCCTATGTGGGCTCCCTCGTCTTTTTATCGGTATTCGGGTCCATTATCGCCTTTGGGTGTTATCTGACCCTCATCGGATCCATCGGACCGGACAAAGCCTCCTATGCCATCATGGTGGTGCCGGTGGTGGCCCTGATTATTTCTTCCTTTGTCGAAGGATATGTCTGGAATTTTTATTCCATCGCCGGTCTTTTTCTTGTTCTGGGGGGCAATTTTCTGGCCTTAAGAAAAAAGCCCGGAGCTCCTGCCTGAAGTTCGATTATTACCGGTTGCATATTGAAACAAAATTATGCTAATTAGATTTGGTATGAAACAATATGTAATAGACGGGCTAAGCCCCAAAGACTTTCAATGCTTAAAGGATTACCTTGACAAGTATCTGGAACCTGCTGCCATTGAGGGGATATACTGGCTTGCGCTGGATGGGGAGTTACTCACCCCTGTCCAGAAGTCCCATGAAGCCTGCGGACCCCATGTGTTTGCCCTGATGCTGGAAGAAAGCCAATTGTCTTGTGAGCTTCTTGTGAGGATTAAAAAAAACATCAAATGCGATTGCATGGGCTATGCCGGAAAGGAGCAGCGTGACTGGTTGATCGATCAGACAGATGCCATCCTGGAAAAGCTTTCCATCTGCATTTAAAAAAATATCTAGGTTGGATCAATGCTTAAAATAATACCCCTTGGCGGTCTGGGTGAGATAGGCCTGAACATGATGGTGGTGGAATACGGCGATGTGATGTTTATCATTGACGCCGGTCTCATGTTTCCGGAAGATTATATGCTGGGGGTGGATATTGTTATTCCGGCCATGGATTATATCCGGGAAAATCGAGACAAGGTTCAGGGGATCATTCTCACCCATGCCCATGAAGACCATATCGGGGCCTTGCCCTATCTGTTAAAGGAAATTCGGCTTCCGGTTTACGGCACTGCATTTACCCTGGGGATTGTCAGAAACAAGCTGGTGGAGTTTGACCTGAACAAGCACATTGATCTGAACCTGGTCAATCCGGGGGAAACCCTTTCCATAGATCCCTTTGAAATTGAATTTATCCGGGTGAGCCATTCCACCATAGACGGCGTCGGTCTTGCCATTAAAACTCCGGAAGGCCTGGTGGTCCACACCGGCGATTTTCGCATCAGCCACAATGCCGATAAGATGAAAAATACAGATATCTCCAGCTTTGCCCGATTCGGGGAAGAAGGGGTTTTGGCCTTGATGTCCGATTCCACCAATGCCGAGGTGGAAGGATATACCATGTCCGAGCAGGAGGTGGCCAGAAATCTTGGCAAATTGATTGCAGTGGCACCGGGCAGGGTGATTGTGGCCTTGTTTGCATCCAATGTATCCAGGATTCAGCAGGTGATTGACATTGCCATCCACAACAACCGCAAAATCATTTTCAACGGCCGGAGCATGGAACAGATCGTCTCTGTTGCCACAAGCCTTGGGTATATCAAATGTCCCCCCAGCATGATCCGGGATATCAAACAGATCAATTCCTGTGCAGATGACAAAGTGATCATCATCACCACGGGAAGCCAGGGGGAACCCATGTCCGCATTGGTTCGCATGGCCTCTGGAATTCACCGGCATATTAATATTAAGAAAAAAGATACGGTCATTCTCTCTTCCAAACATATCCCGGGCAATGAAAAAGCCATTGGAAATATCATTAACAAGCTGTATCGGCGGGGAGCAGAAGTCGTTTATTCAAAGGTTGCCCAGATCCATGCCTCGGGCCATGGCCACCAGGAAGAGCTCAGGCTCATGCTGAACCTGACCAAACCCAGGTATTTTATCCCCATCCACGGCGAGTATCGTCATCTGGTCATCCATGCCCGACTGGCAGAGAAAATGGGGCTTGCAAGGGAGAATGTCCTTGTGGCCGAGGACGGTAACGTCATTGTTTTTGATCAGGAAAGCGGCCGTATTGAAGGAAAGGTTCACACCGGAAGGATTCTTGTGGACGGAAAAGGGATCGGGGATGTGGGCAGAAGTGTTCTCAAGGAGCGCCGGGAGCTTTCCGAGGGCGGGCTTGTGGTGGTCACCCTGATCATTGACGAAGAAACAGGGGTGGTGCTCTATGGACCGGAATTGATTTCCAAGGGATTTGTTTTTGATTCTGCCACGGGCCATTTGGTGGACGATGCCCAGTGCGTGATCCTTGAGATTGTTGAAGAGGTTGAGGCGGGACTGGAATCCAGGGTAGATCTGATTCGCAAAAAACTTTCCCGGGAACTCAAACAATATTTTGCCTTTGCCATTAACCGCAAACCCTTGATCGTTCCCATTGTTATTGAAGTATGAAAAAAGAATTATATGGCATTTTGTTGTTGTTTTCCATTATTCTTACGGCGGTCAGTCTTTTTTCCTATGATGCTGCCGATCCTTGCATCGGGAACGGATTTTCCACGGTTCCGCCAATTGTGCATAACCTGTTTGGCCTCGTGGGCGCCCATGTGGCAGGCGCCTTTGTGTATCTTTTCGGACTGGGCGCCCTGTGGGTACCCCTTGTTCTGTCTTTGCTCAGCCTCTGGTATCTCAAAGAGCGCTCTTCTAAAATAATCTGGCTGACCCTGGCAGGGGGAATGGTTCTGATGATCAGCACCGGCAGCATTTTGTTTTTATTCAAGGATGCCTACGGGTTTTCCCACACCATAATTTCTGCCGGCGGTGTGATCGGCCGGGGGCTAAGCGCTTTTCTGCTAAAATATACCAATACCCTAGGGTGTATTACCATCCTGATTTTTTTTATGGTCATTGGGTTTACCCTTGCAACGGGAATCTCCCTGGTTGCCCTTGCCTTGTTTGTCTATCAAAAAGCCCTTCATTTGATGGGCACGGTAAAAGAGGATTTCAGGGAATTTACAGACTATATTAAGCTCAGGATAAGCCGGTTCCGGGAAGACAGAAATAAGGTGAAGCTTGACCGGGCCAGCAATACCCGTGGCAAAGGTGGGCCTGCTCAGGAACAGATCGATATCACCCCGGTACCTGGGCTCAAAAAACCAATGATTAAAATTCCCGAAAAAGTGTTACCGAAAAATCAGGAGAGCATCCCCCTGGATGACCTTTTTGCGCCAACCATTGTGGCGCTGGAGCCCGATGATGCTGAATATGTCTGTGACCCTATTATCAAGGATATCCGGGGGAAAGCCGATTTTATTCTGCCCAAGCTCTCTTTTTTAGATGAGAAACCCAGAATCCACCGGCAGATTGATACCCAGGTCCTCCAGGAAAAGGCCAGAATTCTTGAGGAAAAACTCAAGGATTTTAATGTGGCCGGCGAGGTGGTGGAAATTCTACCAGGGCCTGTTATTACCACTTTTGAATACCGTCCGGCCCCTGGGATAAAGTTGAGCAAGATCGTGGGTCTTTCCGATGACCTGGCCCTGGCCCTGAGTGCCATCAGTATCCGAATCGTGGCCCCAATCCCTGGCCGGGACGTGGTGGGCATAGAAATTCCCAATGAAGAGCGGGAGCTGGTCAACCTGAGGGAGATGATTTCTTCAAAGGCCTTTGTCCAGTCTACATCCCTGCTGACGCTGGGTCTTGGAAAAGATCTTTTGGGAAAACCCGTTGCCACCCAGATGGACAAGATGCCCCATCTGCTCATTGCCGGCGCAACAGGAACCGGCAAGAGCGTGGGCTTAAATTCCATGATTATCAGCCTGTTGTACAAGGCCACTCCGGATGAGGTCAAGCTGATCATGATTGATCCCAAACGCATTGAATTGTCTGTTTACAACGATATTCCCCATTTGATATCTCCTGTGGTGACGGATATGAAGAAGGCAACCAACGCCCTTTTCTGGGCGGTTCGGGAAATGGAGCGCCGGTATGAGCTTCTGGAAGAAAGCGGTTTAAGAAACCTGGACCAGTACAATGAGATGGTCAGGGAAGAAATGAAAAAATGGGCTTTGGTGGCCGATGATGATAAACAGGCGCCTCCGCCCGAGCCCCTTCCCTTTATTGTGGTGATTGTGGATGAGCTGGGTGATCTGATGATGGTGGCCTCAAAGGATGTGGAGTATGCCCTGACACGGCTCGCCCAGATGGCCAGGGCCGCCGGAATCCACATCATTCTGGCCACACAAAGGCCTTCGGCCGATGTGCTCACCGGCACCATCAAAGCCAATTTTCCCACCCGGATTTCTTTCCAGGTTTCGTCCAAGATCGATGCCCGGATTATCATTGACCAGGGCGGGGCTGAAAGCCTTCTGGGAAATGGTGACATGCTTTTCTGCCCGCCGGGAACCGGAAAGCTCATGCGGATACAGGGGGCGTATATCTCTGAAAAAGAGATAGCAAGAATTACCGGATTTTTAAAAGAACAGCGAAAGCCGGATTATGATGAGAGTGTCACCATGGGAGAAGGGGAGGAGGAGGCAAAAGAGTTTGATGACGCAGAATATGATGCAAAATATGATGAAGCCGTAGCCCTTGTGACACAATCACGGCAGGCGTCCATCTCCTATGTACAGCGCCGGATGCGCATCGGTTATAACAGAGCCGCAAGGCTCATTGAAATGATGGAGCACGAGGGAATTGTCGGCCCCCAGATTGGCGCCAAACAACGGGAAGTCCTTGTGAGAAACTTTGACGATGATTGATATGAAAATTATTAATACCATTAAAGGCTTCATGAATGAAGCCGAAGCCCACAGGCTTTTTGACCTGGCTTCCAGGGCGTCGCTAATGGGCCCTGTCCTTGAAATCGGCAGCTATTGCGGAAAATCGGCGGTCATCATCGGCAGGGCCTGCCAGAAAAACAACGCCATCCTGTATTCAATAGACCACCATACGGGATCAGAGGAGCAGCAGCCGGGCGAGGAATACTTTGATCCGGAATTGTTTGATGAGCGGACCGGAGGGGTCAATACCCTTCCTTTTTTCCGGGAAACCCTAAAAAAAACCAAGCTTGAAGATACGGTCATTCCCATTGTTTCCACATCCGTGGTGGTGGGCAAAATGTGGCAGACCCCTTTGTCCATGGTTTTTATTGATGGCGGTCATTCCTATGAAGCAGCCCATGCCGATTTTCTGACCTGGTCCCCCCATCTTTTGTCCAAGGGGCTTCTGGTGATCCATGATGTTTTTTTGGATCCTGCCAAGGGCGGTCAGGCACCCCGGCAGGTATATGAGCAGGCCATTGCTACCGGCATGTATACTGAGCTTGAAATGACCCAGACCCTTGGTGCGCTCCAGAAAAAATAAAAGTTTTAGGCTTGCCGGCTTCAGCAAAAAGTGTTTGACTCAAGACCCCCTAATTACCCTATGGAAAGGATTTCACCATGCGCACACAGGTTCTGGAAAAAATCAAAGAATACTACCTTGAATTTCTGCCCTTTAACAAGGTGCTGGGTATCGGGATTG
>JAHIVS010000020.1 GCA_018816605.1 Pseudomonadota bacterium | reverse complement strand
TCCTTTTGTTCCCTGAATATTTTACCTACCAATTGCTGAGTTTTCAAAAAGAAAAGCTGTCCATGAAACGGGCGGCCGAGGTGCTTGCCGGCTATACGGACCGGTATATCGACATGTTCAAGCGATTTGCCCAGAAATACAATATCTATATCATCGGCGGCTCCCACCCGGTATTGCGGGAGGGCAAGTACTACAACACCGCCCATTTGTTCACGCCCTCGGGCAGTGTCCATACCCAGGACAAGCTGCACATCACACCGGCGGAACGTAATGGGGGCGGGATCGAACCGGGAACCTGTGTCCGGATTTTCAGCACCCCCCTGGCCAGGATTGCCATCCAGGTGTGCTATGATATCGAGTTCCCCGAGGTGTCCCGGCTTTTGACCCTGGCAGGTGCCGAGATCCTTTTTGTTCCCTTTTACACCGAAGAAAAAAAGGCCTACTACCGGGTGCGCCATTGCGCCCAGGCCCGGGCGGTTGAGAACTTTATTTATGTGGTGATGACGGGCAGTGTGGGCAACATGCTAACCCCATCCGGTTCCTTCCTGAACTACAGCCAGGCAGCCGTCCTCACCCCCAGTGATTTTTCCTTCCCGGAAAAAGGGATAGAAGGAGAGGCAGACCCCAATGTAGAGGCGGTTGTCATCTCCGAGCTGGCCCTGTCTTCCCTGTCCCAGCAGCGGCATGTGGCAACGGTTCGCCCCCTGCATGACATGCGTCTGGACCTGTATGATCTCATGCCCAAAAACAAAATCGAAATTGTCCGGGTCGAGTAAGCTGAATCCATCCCACCAGACCCCTAAGGATGGGGCCTGGTGGTTTGATATACTTTTCCCAGAAAATCGCAGATCCCGACGGCATCATCCATAAAATACCGGCCGGTTGAAAAACTTTTTTTGGCGGCTTCAGGAAGGGGGGTGCCCTCCCCCAGGACCAGGACCGGGCAGCCCTGGTTTTCCGCTCCCAATGCTTCAATCACCGGGGGTCTGGGCCTTTGATAGGCCACCTGGACTATCTGGATATGGTTCCTTACTTCCGGTGAATAGGCCAGAAACCCTTCCACAACACCGCAGTCCGGACAATAAAAAGGCCCCTGGCCATTGGCTTCCGTCCAGGGGATAAGCATATAAAGGACATGTTTTTTCATACATTTTTCCTCAAATTTAGGGTTCGGCACAGATTATCGATCATCTCAATGAGCTTGCGCTTCTGGATGGGCTTTGAAAGGTATCCATCCATTCCGGCTGCCAGATATTTCTCCCGGTCCCCTTTCATGACATTTGCCGTCAGGGCGACAATGGGAATATGGAAGCGGCTCTTTCTTTCAAGCAACCTTATTTTTTGGGTGGCTTCAAGTCCTCCCATGACCGGCATCTGAATGTCCATCAACACCAGATCAAAAGGATTGTTCTGAAACATTTCTATTGCCCTGGCCCCATCCGGGGCAATCCTCACATCGTATCCGGGTTTTGAAAGCATCAACACAACAACCTTCTGATTTACGGCATTGTCCTCGACCAGCAGAATACGAAGGGGTTTATTGGGAAATTCTTCACCCGGACAGGTGCCCTTGCCCTTATGCCCCGGGACCGGCTCCCCTGTGACCGCCGGTCGATTGTATCCGAAGCTGTAATCGAAAGCAATTCCAAGGGCTGTTTCCAGGCACTCCAACAGGGGCTGCTTTTTGATCGGTTTGGACAAATATCCATCAAAGCCCTGGTTCTGATTATTTTTTGTTTGACCCCTTCTGCCGGGTGGAGAAATCAAAATCAGAGCGATCTGTTTGAGTCCATCCCTGGAACGGATGGATTGAACCCAGGTGTCAAGGGGGGTGTCTGCCAGGGCTGCATCCACAAATACCAGATGGAAAGGGTCCTTCTGCCCGGCTGCATGTTCAAGAAGTTCAAGCACCGGGTCCATGTTATCGGTTCTCATATGGCGGCAGGACCATTCCTGGAAATAGGCTGAATAAATTTTGTCATTGACCGGATGGCGGTCCACAACAAGAATTCTTGTGCCGGGGAACTGATGTTTCCGATTTTCAGGAAAGCCCTCCAGGGCCTCCTGTTTTTGGGCGGTATGGGTAAACCAGAATCTGGACCCTTTGCCGACCCTGCTTTCCACACCGATTTTCCCGCCCATTGTTTCAACCAATTGTTTGGATATGGCCAGGCCAAGGCCGGTTCCCCCATAGAGGCGGGTGGTGGACACATCCACCTGGGTAAAGGGTTCAAACAATCTGTTTATCTTGTCCTCGGGAATGCCGATACCGGTATCCATCACCTCAAATAAAAGCGTGACCTGGTTTCTGAATTCCTTTTCAAGGGACACCCTGACAAATACCTCCCCTTTTGATACAAATTTAATCGCATTTTTAATAAGATTTGTAAGAATTTGCCGAAGCCGTCCAGGGTCTGATTTTAAAAAAGTGGGCACCTCCTTTGAAACCAAACATCCGAATTCAATCCCGCCCTCGTATGCCATGACAGACAACACATCGCCAATGGAGTCCATGGTCGCTCTGAGATCAAACCCAATTGTTTCAATCTCCATCTTTCCGGCTTCAACCTTTGAAAAATCCAGAATATCGTTGACCACCCCCAGCAAAGAGGTGGAACTTTGTCTGGCAATTTCAAGGTAATGGCGCTGTTCGGCGGTCAATTGCGTCTCTTTTAAAATATCCAACATCCCCATCACTCCGTTCATGGGGGTCCTTATTTCATGGGACATATTGGCCAGAAACTGATTTTTGACAAGGTTTGCAGCGTCTGCTTCCTTTCTGGCCTGCTCAATATGTTTCATCTGTTCTGCCTGGCCGCTACGAAGCTCCCGCAAATCATTTCTGACCATGGCCATGGTCTCTGACAATTCAATCAACGGATTGTCTTGGGAAATACAGACAAAAGCTTTTTTTTCAATTTCCTCTTCCGGCCATACCATCATTCCGCACAATTCATTGATTTCATCAATATCTTTCTGGGAGACCAGAATCCGGGTGTCCTTGTCTGACTGTTGTTCCTTTTGGGAATTAATGGCTGCAAAGGCATCGGAAACCGAGTCCATAAAATAAAATCTTTGGTCCATAAATCCGGAAAAAAGTTTAATGGCAGATCGGGTAAACAGGCTGGCACCGCAAACATAGGTCTTCTTCGGCCGCACCCCATATTGTTTGTTCAATCGATTTAGCGCCAGGGCATAGGCCCTTCTGCCCAGAAAAGAAGATTTCTTAACCCCCGAATAATCTGCAATTCTGATATACTCCGATCCTTTCAGCACACCGTCTTTAAAAACCTGTTCAAGGAAGGGCAGGCCCATTTTCACATCTTCACTTTGCAGATTCTGGGTAGAAATCTGCGAATAAAAGATCTTTCCGGGTATCACGCCACTCCTATAGGAAAGCCCTTGAAGGGGGGATTCATATTGCCACCCGGGTCTGAATTCAAGCTGTTCAAAACGCAGTTCACCCGGGGGTGCCAGACGATTTTCCAGAATGTCCACTGCACTTATAATTGCACCTTCATAATCCTTACAGGCTGCAAATTTTGTCGATACTTCATAGGTTTTAAACCCAACCCTGGCAATACTTCTCACCCAAAAGGGCATGTTACAAAAAACAAACCCGGCCAAAAGGTTCTGGTTTTTTTCTATATATTCCCTTGTCTGGGCAATCTGCCGGGGGGTTGCCCTTCCCTTGATATTTTTAAGGTCCCGTATTTCAACATAGGGTGTTTTTATACCTGTCTCTGCGACAAACTGCCCCATGAACCCTTCGTGCAGTGCCGGGTCAAAATTTTTTGTGATACCGGAATTTTTCAGATAGACAATGGCGTCGCCAATTTTTGAATAGGAATAAACATACCCTTGTTTTTTGATGCCGATCCATTGGGGATCCCTGAGAACCGTTAACCCTGAAACAGGACAGGTGCTAGTTTTTCTGGTATTTTCCATGGCCAATCATCAACAAAATTTTTATAAACATTGTTTAAGAAAAGATTGTTTATAATACCTCTTTCCCGGGAAAATGTAAAACTACTGATAAAAATCTGCCATTGATCAGGGAGGGTCTTATTCTCTCAGGCAGGCAATCAGCCTGCCGGGATTTTCAAAATAGGCAAACAGATCCAGGATATTGTTTACGGCCAGATCCGATGCCCTCAACGCTTTGGTTGACACCCCCTCTTGTTGAACCAGGGCAACTCCCAGCATGGCCGCTTCGAGCATCAACGCGTCATTGGACCCGTTTCCAGCGACAATGGTTTTTTGGGGTCCCAGTTTTTGAAGATAGGACAATTTGCTTAAGGCCTGGTTTTTTTCGGGTATGATCTGCAGAGAACAGCGCACCGTTTCAAGTTCTTTTTTAACTGACCCAAAGGTATCTGCGGTAATCACATAAAAGTTCAGGCAATCGGCAAATTGATTGATTTTTTCCTTAACACCTTCGATCAGGTGCCCGTCAATGGCCAGGGTGCCGTTAAAATCCAGCAAAATGTTTTCAATTGCCAGGCCTTGGTATCCGGGAATCTGGATTTCAATCAATGTTTTCTCCTTTTGGCGCCTCCCATCAGGGCTTACCATGCTTGTGTTATCTGTCCCCGGGACAGGCGCATACCTTTATCTGCAATACGTTTCACCTGGTCCAGGTAATGGGAAACCAATAGAAGCGTGCAGCTCTTTTTCACCTCAAGGAGCAGGGATTCAATCATCCGGCCGGATGTGTCATCCAGAGAAGCGGTGGGTTCGTCCAGCAGCAGCACCTCCGGGTTTAAGATCAAAGCCCTTGCAATGCAAAGCCGCTGCTGCTGACCGCCGGACAGGGATCTTGCATCTTCGTTCAACCGGTCCTTTACCTCCTCCCATAGAAACGATCTTTTGAGTGCCGTTTCCACCCGGAAGGCTGCATCCTTTTTTTTATGCCCTCCTGTGAGCTTCAGGGGAAAGACAATGTTTTTGTAGATGCTCATGGGCAGCGGGTTTGGCATCTGGAAGACCATTCCCACTTTTTTGCGCAATTCCGGCACCCGAAATCCAGGATCATATATATTTTGAAATGTCTGCCCGAACCGAATCTGGATATCGCCTTTTACCCTTGCGCCTTCAATGCTTTCCCACAGCCTGTTCACTGCGATCAGCAGGGAGGACTTGCCTTGGCCCGACGGTCCGGTAACCGCAGTGATGGTGTTTTCAAACGCCTCCATGCAAATGTTTTCCAGAACCGGACGTCCGTTATAATAAAAATCGAGACCTGCTATTTTAATTTTGGGTTGCATCTGAGTATTAATGCCTGAAAAGAAGTTTTTGGGACAGTCTTTTTTTTAAAAAATGACTGAGAACAAACAGGTTCATGCAGATGAAAATCAATACGAGGCAGGCCCCATAGCCGTTTATCAACTCCGAATGATCTGCATACTGGGAGGAAATATAATAGATATAAAAGGGCAGGGCCTCAAAACTTGAGAACACGGACCTGGGTATCCCGGCAGTGGCCACGGCCCCGGTCAGCATAATCACAGCGGTATCTTCGGCACACCTGCCAATGGACAGGATGATACCGCTTAAAATTGTGGACAGGGCAGCCGGCAGCAATACATACACAATACTCTGAAGCTGGGTGGCCCCCAGGCTGGGTGCTGTCAGCCGCAGGCTTGCGGGCAGGCTTTCCAACGCCATCTGGGTGGTCCGGATCATATAGGGCAGTACCAGAAAGGCCAGGGAAAGTGCGGATATCAGCAGGCAGGGATACAGCCGGTCAAAAAAAGACTGGTGTAAAAACAGGGTGATGCTAAATCCGAAAAGCCCCACAACAATGGACGGGATGCCGGCCAGGATATCAAACACAAAAGAAAAAAACCATTTGACCCTGGGAGAAGCGTATTCGGCCAGGAAAATTCCGGTGGACAGTCCCAGGGGAACGGCCAGAACAACGGACAGCAAAATCAGACACAGGGTGCCTGCCATGGCAGGGAAAAGGCCGTCAAACACCTGGCGCCTGAGCACTACAGCATCCCAGAAACCCGTATCCCCGAAAATAAGCCGCAAATTTAAGGCAGTGTATCCTTTTATGCACAAAAACCCGATGATGATGAGAAAGGTCCCCATCAACACCAGGCTGCATCCCCATGCAAACAGGCGGAACGCCCTGTCCCAGAAAGGCGATACCATTTATGCCCTGCCCCTCTGGCCCAGGCCCCTTGCCAGGACGACCCCGATCCCTGTCATGGCATAGAGACTGATACCGCAGACAAACAGGGTTTTAAACTCAATGCTGTCAAAGTCTGCGGCAATGATCAGGGCGATATGGGCGGTAAGGGTTCTGGCCGGATCCAGGACAGATTCGGGAAAGGCTGCGGCATTCCCGCCGATCATCAGGGCAATCAGGGTATCGCCCATGGCCCGGCCAAAGGAAAGGACGAGGCCTGTGACCATTGATTTCCATGCACAGGGCAGCACAATA
>JAHIVS010000185.1 GCA_018816605.1 Pseudomonadota bacterium | reverse complement strand
TGGGTCAAAAGCAGCCATGGAACTGATTGCCAAGGCCGATGTTGTTCTGGCGCTGGGCACCAGGCTGAACCCCTTCTCCACCCTTCCCGGCTACGGCATCAACTATTGGCCCACCCATGCCGCCGTCATTCAGGTGGATATCAACCCCAATCGCATCGGCCTGACAAAACCGGTTACCGTGGGCATTGTCGGGGATGCCAAAAAAGTGGCCACCTCACTTCTTGCCGGCCTGTCTGCCACGGCCGGTGATGCACAGCGTGACGCCCGCAAGGCAAGTATTCAGCAGATCAAGGCGGACTGGGCCAGACAATTGGAAACCATGGACCACGAACAGGATGATCCCGGCACAACATGGAACGAACGCGCCCGGAAGCGTGATCCGGAAAAAATAACCTCCCGCATGGCCTGGCGGGCTATCCGTGAGGCATTGCCCCCCAATGCCATCATCTCTTCGGACATCGGAAACTCCTGTGCCCTAGGGGCTGCCTACCCGACCTTTGAGCAGGGCCGAAAATACCTGGCGCCCGGCATGTTCGGACCCTGCGGGTATGGCTTCCCAGCCATCCTCGGTGCCAAAATCGCCCAGCCCCATGTGCCGGTGATAGGTTTTGCCGGCGACGGGGCCTTTGGTATCTCCATGAACGAAATGACGGCCTGCGGTCGCGGTGAATGGCCTGCCATTACCATGATCATTTTCCGCAATTACCATTGGGGTGCTGAAAAACGCAACACCACCCTTTGGTATTCGGACAACTTTGTCGGAACCGAGCTGAACCGGGATGTGAACTATGCCAAAATCGCAAAGGCCTGCGGTGTTGAAGGTGTTCAGGCGACCTCCATGGAGGATTTGACCCAAAAACTTACCGCTGCGGTCAAGGCCCAGATGGAAGAAGGCAAGACCACTTTTATCGAAGTGATGACCAACCAGGAATTGGGGGAACCCTTCCGGCGGGATGCCATGACAGCCCCTGTTGTGGTTGCAGGCATTGACAAGACGGACATGCGTCCCCAGAAAGGGATATAAGGAGGTATCCATGGAAAATAAACCCAGTTGGCTTGACTATGATGTTGAAGAGATGGTGGCCGGCGACCGAGACGTCCTATGGCATCATTTAAAGCCCCACCACTGCTTTAAGACCCAGGAGCAGATGATCATTGTCGAGGGTAAAGGGCTTATGGTCAAAGATATCCGGGGCAGAGAATATCTGGACGCCACTTCCGGAGGCGTCTGGAGCGTCATGGTCGGCTACGGAAGGGATTGTATTGCCGATGCCGTCTGTGCCCAGATGAAAAAAATGCCCTATTTTGCAGGGGTCTATGGCAATATCCCTTCCATCAAATTTGCCAAAAAACTTCTGGAAAAATTGCCCAACCACCACAAGGTCTATTTTTCAAACTCCGGCTCGGAAGCCAATGAAAAAGCTTTTAAAATTGTCCGCCAGGCATCCCGTATTGATCCACAAAGATCCGGAAAACACAAGATCCTGTACCGGGACCGGGATTACCACGGCGCCACCTTCGGTGCCATGAGCGCTTCGGGCCAGGCCCAGAGGAAACACGATTACGGCCCGTTTCTGGATGGATTTGTGGAATTTGACCATTGTACCTGCTACCGGTGCCCCCATGGCAAGACCTATGGCCATTGCGACATCGAATGTGCCAGAAAAGTGGAGGACATTATTCTCAAAGAGGGAGCCCACACCATCGGCGGTATGATTGTGGAACCCATCACGGCCGGGGGCGGAATTCTGGTACCGGTCAAGGAATACTATCCCATCCTCCAGGAAATCTGCAGAAAATATGATATCTGGATGATCATGGATGAAGTGGTCTGCGGATTCGGGAGAACCGGAAAATTCTGGGGGCATGAGCACTATGACGTGGACCCGGAGATTATCACCATGGCCAAGGGCCTGGCAAGCTCCTATGAAGCCCTTTCCGCCACAGTGGTCAAACAAAAAGTATATGATGTCTTTTTAAATGATCCCGCAGATCCCGACACACGGCTCAACTATTTCAGGGATATCTCCACCTACGGGGGATGCACCTCGGCCATGACCGCCGCACTTGAAAGCACCCGGATCATTGAAGATGAGAACCTGCTGGAAAACAGCGCCTGCATGGGCGCCTACCTGCTTGAACGCCTGGAGACCCTGAGAAAATATGCGGTGGTCGGTGACGTCCGGGGAAAAGGTCTTTTTTGCGGCATTGAGTTTGTAACGGACACAGCAACCAAACAGCCTGTTTCCGAAGCCCAGATGGCACAGCTCATGGGCAATGTCCTTTCCCAAAACGTAATTGTGGGACGAACCAACGCAAGTCTTCACGGCCTGAACAATATCATGAACTTTGCCCCCTGCCTCATCATCACAAAAGAACAGGTGGATACCATTGTTGCTGCCGTGGCAGCTGGTATAGAAAAAACCTTTGAATGACAAAGCCACCCGCTTTTTATTTTTATGAGGAGAGATACCATGATCGTCGGAATCCTGAAAGAAATAAAGGTGTTGGAGAATAGAGTTTGCATGACACCTGCCGGTGTTGTTGCAATGAAAAAAAACGGCCATGATGTCCTGGTTGAAAAAAATGCCGGAACAGGCGCCGGATTCCTTGATGCAGACTACCTTGCTGCCGGAGCCACTCTGGTGGATACCCCTGCCCAGATTTTTGAAAAATGCGATATGGTCATGCATGTAAAAGAGCCCCAGCCGTCTGAGTACCCGTTGATCCGGGAAGATCAGATTGTTTTCACCTACCTGCATCTGGCAGCCGACGAGCAGCAGACCCGTGCCCTGATCAAAAGCAAATCAATTGCCATTGCCTACGAAACCATTGAAACAAAAAACGGTTCCCTTCCCCTGCTGGTCCCCATGAGTGAGGTGGCTGGCCGAATGGCCACCCAGGAAGCTGCCAAGTACCTGGAAATGCCCCAGGGCGGAATGGGGATTCTTCTGGGCGGGGTAACCGGTGTTGAACCTGCCACCGTCGTGGTGATCGGCGGAGGTATCGTGGGCATCAACGCCGCCAAGATGGCCTGTGGTCTTGGGGCCCAGGTCTATATTCTGGATACCAATCTGGAAAGACTGCGGTACCTGGATGATGTCATGCCGGCCAACTGCTTTCCGGTCATGTCCAACCTCGCCATTCTTGCAGAGCTGGTGGCCAGGGCAGATGCCGTTATCGGTGCTGTCCTGGTGGCCGGTGCAAAAGCCCCTAAACTTTTGACCCGGGACATGCTCAAAACCATGAAAAAAGGGGCTGTTATTGTGGATGTTGCCATTGACCAGGGCGGTTGTTTTGAAACATCCAAAGCCACCACCCATGCCGATCCCACCTATGAGGTGGAAGGCGTTATTCACTATTGTGTGGCCAATATGCCCGGCGCGGTTGCCAGAACTTCCACCCGGGCCCTGACCAATGCCACCCTTCCCTATGCCATTGAAATCGCCAACAAGGGATGGAAAAAAGCCATGCAGGAAAACAGGGAAATCCGACTGGGTGCCAATGTGATCAAGGGCCATGTAACCTATAAAGCGGTCGCCGAGGCCTTTGGCCTTGACCACACACCCGTTGATACCTTTCTCTAATGTCCGAGCGTCCTGGTTTTAAAACCGGGACGCTTCATCTCAGCAGCAGCATAACGCCCCGTAAATCTTTTCATTGTCTCCAATGGAAAAAGCATGCTGGGTCATTGCCGCCGGAGCCCGAAGAGATCCGGACCTCCCCATGGCAGCAGTCAGGATCTCTTGCCTATGGGGGAGATCGGGTTCAAAACAAAGCACCTTTTTACCTTTTCCGATATGGACCCTTTGCCTGGATGAAATAAGTTCCGAACATCCTTTTTATGAGGGTTCCGGCACGATCAAAAAAATTGATTCACGCAAGGGCCGGTCCCTGTCATTCCCACGCTTTGAAATTCCAGGATACTGGCATGGGCGATACCGGATTCAGACGTCTTGGCTTCTTTTTTCAGCTGGGCGATAATATTGCCGGCATCTTCAATGGTACAATTGCGCTCCACAGCCTCGGGCAATTCCAGGATGGCCACACTTACGGTCATCAACGGGATTTGACGGCTCACCCCCTCCCGGTCCTTTGCCAGGATAAATCCGCGCGCCATCGATTCCCTGTCATAGAAGCTTTCCGCATTTTTTTTAAAGGTTTGGGCAAGTTTGCCCATTTCCGATATCACATCCTTTCTGTCGGCACCCTTGATGCCCATGAAAAAATCATCCCCGCCCACATGTCCGATAAACCGATTTTCAGACATCCCGGCGTTTCTAAGCAGATCGGCAAACATCAGGATCTGGCGGTCGCCGTTTCTAAACCCATACAAGTCATTATAGGGTTTAAAATTGTCAAAATCAAAATAGATTAAATAAAAAACCCTGCTCACATCCCCAAGACTCTCGGAAAAATATTCATGAATCATGGTATTGCCCGGCAGCCGGGTCAAAGGGTTCTGATTCCGGGCCAGGGTGAGGTTTTTCTCATTGATCAGCTTGAGCAGGGCCTTGGTACTCAAAACACCCACATATTTCATATCATCCACCATAATCAGTCCCTCATTGTTATTGTATTGGGCATAGGTTTGAATCAGCTTTTCAACGGAAGAATGGATGTCGGCAATGGGAATCCGGGAGACAAACCGGGAAATATCCTTTCCAAAGGAGGGATTTTCCAGGAGCTGCCGCCCGAATTTTGAATATATATACGCTTTGAACGCCGTGTCCCGGATAACCCCTACCGGCTCTTCATGCCGGTTTACAACCGGAAGGAATGAGGCTTTCTCCTCTTTCCTGAACCGGTCAATGACCGGGAGAATACCGCAACCGGAAAAAATCGGTTTCACATACTTGATTTCCCCGGAAATGAGGGAGCGGTCCTTGCAGAATCCGCTCCTGCGTTCGGCCCGGGAGATCCCTGCAATCATTTCATACCGGGGTTTCAATTGTGCCATCTGTCTTGTGGGGTGCTGGACAAAATACCCCTGGATCATGTCACAGCCGATTTCCTTGCACTGGATATACTCTTCCAGGGTTTCAACCCCTTCTGCCAGCACCAGGCTCCCCATTAAATGGGCGAAATTAACCAAGGTTGAGACCACCAGTCGTTTTTTGGGATCATTTTCCATGTTCTGAACAAAAAACCGATCGATCTTAATGTAGTCCGGTTCGGTATAATAGATGAGCTGGAGACCGGAAAAACCGGTGCCGCAATCATCAACTGCAATTTTGAAGCCCTGGGAACGATAGGCCGCCAAGATTTTAGACGCATCCCGGTTATCGTGGAATTGATGCTTTTCGGAAATTTCAAAGCAGATGTCGTCTTGTAAATACCCATGGGTGTCCAGAATGGCCATGGTATTTCCCGGCGCATAGTCCATGGAATCAAAAAGCCGATTGTCCAGGTTATAAAACAATTTCACATGATGGCTTTCCTTGAACGGGGCAAACTTTTTCAGGGCCTTTTCCCTTAAAACAAGGTCCACCTGGTGCAACAGCCCCTGGTCATAGGCTGAGTCAAAGAGCTGGTCGATGGAGGCAAAGCCTGCCTCCCTGTGGCTCCTGAGCAATGCTTCAAAGCCAAAAGTATTGCCGGTATGGATATTGACAATGGGCTGGAATGCATGATCCACCCGGGCAAGGCGTTTAATCCAGTCCACATCCTTCAGTTCAACCATTTGATATCCTCTGATAAAATAGTTTCCTGGAAAAACCAGGCATTCGGCGAAGATACCCAATAATTGTTAGCAGCATGTTACCCTAAGATTAAAGAACTGACAGGCGCCCGCCATGGACCGCTATCCCCTGCTGAAAAAAAGGCATGGTCACCCGGGTTATCGCCCATGAAGGGTAAATGTTTTGATCACCAGTTCCCTGAACACCCTAATATAATCAATGGTTTTCTGGTTCATGGTGTGGACGCTGGCATCCCAGTCCACATAAATCATGGCAATGATCTTCTGGTCCACAAACACCGGAAAAACTGCAAAACCTGAAAGGTGATCTTTTTTCCCAAACCGGTCCATATACCATGAAGGGATCTTTTTTTTATGTTTTTCCTTGTGGATGTCCCTGACGATGATATCGCTCTTTTTCAATACTGCGCGGTTAAATACATCCAGGGAATTCTCCAGTTTAAAGGAAAAGCCTTTCAAAAATTCCGGTGAAGTCTCCCCTTTGGCAAACCGGACATCCATTGACTGGGTTTCCTTTTTCTTGATGGAGATACAGGTCTGTGTAAAATAAAAACTATTGAAAAGAATTTTCACGATATTGGTAAATATTTCATGGATACTCAGTTGCCCATCCAGGTTTTTCTTTATCTGTTTTAAACCGGCGTTCAGGCTGTTCATATTTTTTACACCCGAGGACCTTTCCGGCCCCCGGCTTTTAGCCGGATCAATATTCAGCAAAGCGGCATGCTTCACCATTTTGTCACGGGAGGTTTTGACCAGTTCCAATGCCTTTGTCATATTAATATTCAAAATTGATTTGTATTTGATGGCAATGGACCGGACCTTTTCAAGTGACGAATTTTGGTCATTTTCCATTGGGATATCACACAATTCCATTGTAAAGGCACAGGCGTACCGGTGCCGGTTCCCTTCACCGATCCCCTCCCCCTTTATATCAAAATGGGTCACCGGCCGCATGGCATTTACGACATTTTCCGGCAAATGAAGTTTTAAGGCCACCAACCTGCCAAGATCGCTATAGGAAAGCCCCAATATGGATTTTGAGGCTTCCAGACGGGAAAGCTGCCCTTCATCCATGGCAACCTCAATCCGGATATATTTGTCCGGAGCAAACAGGGCCACCAGATATTCTCCCAGATCATAAATCATGGCCGATATCTGGAGGGCATCTGAATCCTTATATCCACCCTCAAGTGCAATCTGCCTTGCCATAATGCTCCGTTGAAGCCCTTTTAATGCTTTGTCCCTGAGAATCTGGGCATTGGCAAGCCCGCTCATCATTTCGTAAATCTTTAAGCTGGCGGCTGCCAGGCGAATCTCATCGGTGCCTAGAATGATCATGGCTTCTGAAATAGTGGAGATCCCTTTGGCTGAAAAATGGCGATAAAAAGAAGAATTCACCAATTTAAGCACCTTTGATGTCAGTGCCATATCCTTCAGGATCACATCCGCGATATCATTGGCCGATGAATACTTCATGGTCAGAATTTTATTAACATTACTGATCTGACGGGAAAAGGACAAAAATGAATCCTGGGCCACCATTTTTTTAAAGATAGAATTGACGAAAAGACTGTGGTCGGAGGCGTCTGACGCGGTCTCGATGGTCTCCCCCCCCACGGTCTCCCGGCCCAGGGCCGGTAGACAAATCGCATCCAATTCTATCCCCCCATGGAGGGCAGCTGGTTCATCCATTGGGACTCCATTCAAAAACAAGCTTGAAAATAGTGATGATTAACCCATATAATACCTTCACCACCTTAGACTTTCTGGGTGGGATTTTCAATTCATTTTTAAAACAGGCAGGACCATGTACCGAGAAAAAGATAGCCTAGAAAAACTTGAAAAGCGAATTCTGCATTTAAAATCCTGTTTTGCAAACTATAATATTGTCCGAATGCGGGAGGCTTTACGATATCTTTCCGGCCCCAAGCTCGAGCTGTTTATAAAGATTCCCTTTCTCATCCATGTCAATCTGCCGTCATTCCCAGGCTTTGTTGATTCAGTTACAGCAACGGCCGCCCACGGTATCCGCAATTTCGAACACTCCGGGTTTTACAAAGAAGTCCTCAAACAAAATCTGCTGCCGAAAAACCCCATTTCCCGGTACACCGTGACCTCGCCGTGTGTAGAGGGGTTTTACCACATCGGCAGTCTTGGAACCTTTACCCAGTCGGCGGGATCTGATTTCGATTATTGGGTCATCATTGACAAGAAAAAATTTTCCGACATCCAATATTACAACCTTGAAAAAAAACTGGACCATCTTCTTAAATTCAGCAGGGAAGCCTATGACCAGGAAGTCACTTTTTATGTCATGGATCAGGAGAACATAAAAAACAATTGCTATGCCCCATTTCATGGGCAGGAAACCCTGACGGCCCCGAAAATATTCTTAAAAGAAGAATTTTATCGGACCTTTTTAATGATCGCCGGGAAAATCCCCTTCTGGGCCATATTGCCCGGCAAGGGGGATGCGAAAACCTATGGCGCCCTTGTTAAAAACATCTCCTCCATCAGCCGGTTAAGCCCAATATCAAAGGAATTCATCGACCTTGGACCCATTGAAGAGCCCGGGGCCCAGGACATCATAACCGGTATTTTGTGGCATATCTGCAAATCCCGGTTTGACCCGGTAAAGGCCCTGATTAAGGCATCCATGATTTTTTCATCCGGATTTTATCCTTCGGGTCAAAAAGGGCTTTTGTGTGATGAAATCAAAACAAAATATGAAACCGCCGGCATTGATGATTACCATGCCGACCCTTATAAACTGCTGTTTGACCGGATTCTCAAATTTTACCAGGAGAATGACCCCAAAGGGCTGAGCCTTATTAAAAGCACAATTTTTTTCAGGTTGTGCGGATATCCAAAGGTCTCGATACCGGAAATGGGGTCTCCCAAACGGCAGCTGCTGGACTGGTATATCCGGAACTGGAATCTGGGTCAGACCCAGGTCAACAAGCTGCTCTCCTATATCAAATGGGCGGAACCGGAAAAACTGCTTCTTGAAAAAACCATTATCACCCGTCTTAACGCCATGTACCAGATGATTTTGCAGAAATATCCTGCAACCCAGACAGGCCAGAAACTTTCGGCCCCGGAAAAAAGAAATTTTCAAATTCTACTGAACAAGACAAAAGAACGTTTAAACCCAGACCCAGGGAAAATCGCCGAATGTTCCACCTATTTGAAACAACAAAAATTTCAATTGTTCGTGCTCCGGGAAAAACAATTTACAGGGTGCCACCTGTCCTGTTATCTTAACCGACAGCCCCACCCGGAAAAACTGCATGCATCCTCTTCTCTTTTGGGGCTGCTGGGATGGATACTTGAAAATCAGCTCTATGCCCGTCTCCAAAGCACCATAAAAATTGACCTTTCCCTGCACCTGTTTGAAAGCCATGCCCTGCCCGCAGACCCTGACAAATTATACCTTGCTCTTCAGCCAGTCAAACCATTGTCCGACGACATTTTTGAAAATTCACCCGCCTGGTTGAAATTGATGATTCTTCTTGTCTACCCGGAAATAAAAGGGGAGAATCCTTTGGAAAGGGCGGAATTTCTGGCCCTAAACACCTGGGGAGAATTATATTCGGATACTTTGCCGCTTGACACGGATAAAAACATAGAGGATAAATATAAGGATATCGCCGTCAAAATTGATGCGTACGGAGGAACCGGGCTGCGGCTGTATTTTTTCCAATTGGCAAAGGAACATGATCCGGATGCGGTATTTGAAATCAAACAGCACCTGGCAAAAAATTCAGTAAAACAATATCGTCATCCCGGAGATCCGAATAAAAACCGTCCATTGCTGGACAGATTATAGGAAAACAAATGCAAGACAGATCCATTCTGGTGGTCAGTGAAAAGGAACGGGAAAGAACCGATCTGATCCAAATCCTGAAAAAAATAGGCTATGACCAGATTTTATCCGCCCAAAGCGGGGGAAATGCCTGGGCGTTTTTAAAATCCAAAAAAATTGACTGCGTTATTTCTGCCTATGAAATGGAAGAGATGTCCGGACTCGCCCTTTTAAAAATACTTCGAAGGGAAGAATCCGTTGCAGACCTGCCCTTTTTTCTCACCCACGATGCATTTACCAAAATCAAGGTGATCAAGGCCGGTCAGATCGGAGTGACAGGACTTTTGGTAATTCCCTACAATGGGGAAGGGATGAAAGACAAGCTTTTCCGGGCCCTTGAAAAAATAAAAGACCCCGTTATTGCCCAGGTGGAAGAGAGCCTTGAAAAAGGGATTGACCTGATCGCTCGTCAGGAATTTGCCCAGGCCCTGGAAGTATTTCAAACCCTTGTCAACCAGCGGGAAAATCCCGAATACTATTTTAATATCGGATATATTAAAACTTCCCAGGGCCACCACAGCGAGGCCATTGAAGCTTTTTCCAAAGCAACCCAGCTGGACCGACTTTTTGTAAAAGCCTATGAAGCCATGGGAAGAGCCTACAAGGCCCTTGGAGATGCCCAAAAATCAGAGGAATGCCTGCAGGTTGCAGCAGAAATTTACATGGACACGGACAAACTCGGGTCTGCCGAAGAACTTCTCAATGAAATCCTTGAAGCAGGGTCAAATTCCCTGAATGTCTTCAATACCCTGGGGGTGCTCCACCGGAAAAAAGGGGATGTAAACCAGGCGCTGCACCAGTACAAAAAAGCATTGAAAGTCCACCCGGATGAACCCTATATTTATTACAATATCGGCCGGCT
>JAHIVS010000184.1 GCA_018816605.1 Pseudomonadota bacterium | reverse complement strand
GGTGGAGATGAATTCATTGTATTGGCATACGAGGCGGACCCCCATGAAGCCTGGGAACTGGCTGAAAGGTTCTGCCAGAAAATTCCTCCCCACTTAACCCAAATAGCGGATGTGGATCTGCCGCTTACCCTCAGTATTGGAATCGCCACCTATCATCCGGAAAAAAACATCACCATTGATCTCCTATTGGAGAGAGCCGACAGGGCACTTTATAAATCAAAGAAAGCCGGACGGAACCAGGTGTCTGTATGGCAGGCAGGTGATACCGACAAGGGGTGATGCTATTTTTTTCTGTTGCCCAATGGCAAACGAATGATAAAGGTGGTGCCTTTGCCAAGGGAGGATTCCACCGTCATCTCTCCCTGGTGGTTTTCAGTGATGATAAAATAGGACACACTTAAGCCCAGGCCGGTTCCCACCCCCACGGGTTTGGTTGTAAAAAAGGGTTCAAACACCCGTTTGCAGGTTTTTTCATCCATACCAGGACCGTTGTCTTCTATCTCTATACAGGCCATTTTTTGTTTCTTTTCAACCCGGGTCCGGACAATAAATTGAGGGGAGGTTGTTTTGGCTGCCTGCATGGCCTGGGCCCCGTTGCGCAGGACGTTCAGCAGCACCTGCTGGATTTTGCTCCCCTCGCAGGGCACAAGGGGCAGGTTTTCTTCATAGTCCTTTTTGATTTGGATCGCTTTAAAATCGAAATGCTTTTTTAAATCAAAATCGGTGGCAGCAAGTCCCAGTGTTTTTTCAAGAAGGTCTTCAATGTCATGGGAAGAATAGTTTCCTTCACTTTTCCTGGCAAAGTTGAGCATGTTGCTCACAATCTCTGCCAGCCGTCGTCCCGAATCACTTATGGCAGCGGTCATTCGCAGTATTCCCCGTTTTTCCATATAGGCTTTGATTGAAGACAGACTGACACCGATCTCCTGGGCAGCCGTCCTGTTGGCGGGCATGTCTGCATGGGTCAGGCGGTGGTGCATTAAATCGGCGTTCTGCATCATAGCGGCCAGGGGATTATTGATCTCGTGGGCCATGCCGGCGGCAAGGCCGCCAACAGACAACATTTTTTCCGATTGTATCATGGCTTCTTCAATCCGCACTTTTTCAGTGACATCATCAATTCTGACAACCGCCCCTTTGGCAGATCCAAACCGTAAGGGGAAGATCGCCACATCAAAGATCAGAGCCTTGTTTTCCTTTTCGTGGGGCACCTTTTTCAGCAGTTGTACTTTATTGTCGGTTATGGCGCTTCGAATGGTCTCTGTATCAATCTTAAATGGGAAAATGCAGTCATTCAACTCTTGCTGGAGGGCCTTTTTTTGACTCGTTTGGAAAAAACGTGTTGCTTCGCGATTCCACAGGAGGACATTCATCTCATGGTCCACAGCAATCAATATGGAAGAGAGGGAATTTAAAACATTGGTCAACAGATCATGAAGTTTTTGTAAATCCTGTTCCCGAAGGGATAGTTTCTCCGTCATTACATTGAAGGTGCTGGCAAGTTCCCGGATCTCTTTTGCACCTTGTACCGTTGCCTTTGCGGATAAATTTCCCCGTTCAATCCGTTTCACCGTCTTGACAAGGGACAAGAGGGGCGCTGCCAGTTGTTTTCCTCCAAAAAACCAGACCATCAAAACCGATATCCCAAGGCTGATGATCACCAGCAGGAGAATGATTATTTTTCCTCTATGGATCTGCTTGGCTGCCATTTCACTGATCTGCCGGGATGCAGTATTGGAATTTTTAACAATGGAAGCGCTTAACAGCTCAATCTGGGCAGAAAGCCGGTTGCTGCTGTCGATGAGAGATTGTTCATGGGCATTTGCCTTTAATAGCCGTCCATGGAGATGAAACAAGGAGGGATTCCCTTTGTCCAGATCCGCCAGCTGAGCTCGGAACAGGGTGAATTCTTTGGCAAAGGGGTCTTCCTGTAAACGATCTTCCAACAGACCAAAGCGTTCAGCAAGGGTGTGAATTTTTTCTTTCTTTCTGTCCAAAGCAGATAGAGAAATAGGGCCGCCAAGGGTTTGAACAATCCGTTCCGCTGTGTTGACAAGAGAAAGCATCTCTAAATAATATCGGATGCGCCATTTATATTGGCTTTCATCCAACAAGGTCTGTGAAGAGGTTATACCGATGTCTTGGTTTTTTAATGCCTGGGCAAGGGAATAATTGACCTGATCATTTGCCGAAAGGAATGTCTTTTTCAGGTTTTCGAACTGGCCGGTAAGGAGTATCTTTATTTGAACGGCCTCCTCTAATTCGTCAAGGGTGGTCACCAGCTGGCCAAGGAGTTGTTGCAGATTTTTAAGAATATTGTCATCGGACAAAACCATCCGGGCTTTTTCCAAAGTTCCCTGCACTTGGCCAGATATCATTGAGGCAAACATCGCTTTTTGTCTGAGTTGGGTGGTATTTCGGGCCAGGCTCATTTCCATTGCGATCGAGGAAAGAGACTTGCTGGTCATGGCAAGGTTGTGTGAGGTGACAACAACCGGTACGGCCTCTTTGGATATCTGCTCAAGGGCGCTGCCAAGGGAATTGTAAAGAATCCAGGCAACCAGGCTGACGATTGCCAGCATCATGACGACCGAGCCGGAAGCAAGCAGAAGAATGGCTTTTATGGAGGTCCCGGTGGTTTTTTTCAATACATCATTCCCGGGATCGGGCGAGTTTTTTATGGGGCCAGACATATGGTGTATTAATCAATTCCTTTATGGCCTAAAAATTTCATGGGCAACTCTTTGGGTCTCGGTGAGACGCTCCTGGTATCGTTCAGGGTTTACCAGAAAGTGAAGCAGCATTGACAATCCTTTTTCTGCCATTGGCGGGGGAGTGGCAAGGTCATAATTAAAGGCAAAGCGGTCTGCTTGAGTTACTGTTCTCAGTGCCTTTTGCATGACCGGGCTGTAAATTTTTTTATCAATTTGATTGTTGGGGGAGAGGGCTCCCTGGCTTTGGGCCCAGGTGGTCTGAACGGATAGGTCCGTCAAAAGAAATTGAACCAGTTCCCTGGCCTGACCAGGATTTTTTGAATTTGCAGATATCGCAAACCCATCAACGGGGCCTATCGCCACATCCGGAATTGACGGATCCATCACTGGAAATTTAAAATAATCAAAATCCGTTGTATCCATTTTCCCCTGTCCGTGCCAATACCCTGTAATCCAGGTGCCCATGAGGGTCATGGCGGCATCTCCCTGAATCACCCTGTCTGCCGCATCTGTCCATCCTTCCGTTGTTATCCCTGGTTGGAAATAATGGTTGTCCATTAGTTTTTTCCAATATTCCATGGCCTCGATCACTT
>JAHIVS010000183.1 GCA_018816605.1 Pseudomonadota bacterium | reverse complement strand
CAGCTCCTGATAGTCTGAAATATCATAATACTCCAGCAACAGGGGGGAGGGTGTTTTGTTGATATCGCAGCCGCGACGGGGCAGACAATTGAATTTGTATTTTCCAGAAAACCGATACCCGATCCCCGGTATGGTTTCAATATCCTTTGCCGGCCAGTGGTATATATCCAATATATCCTTTAATGGTTCCTCGCCCTCACCGATAACGGCGAAATCGATGCCCATCTCCTGTGAAAAAATATTTGAGCCCGGTTCTATTTCAGGTCCCCCTGCCACAATGATGGTTTGCGGCAGACAGGATTTGATTCTGCGAATCAAATAAAGACTTCTGTCCAGGTTCCACATATACAGGGAAAAGCAAATCATGTCCGGCCGATCCGATATGATTTGCTCCAGGATTGATCGGCACCCCTGTCTGTCGAATCGCCGATTGTTGACAAGCGCTGTTTCAAGGGATTCTGCGTACTTCAGGCTCAATAGACTGGCTTTCAGGATGGCGGGCGCCAGGGGTAAATTCCTTTCCGTATATGCCGGATGCGGTATTTGAATAAAGTGTATCTTCATTATGTTTCCAAAACCCGGTTGAAGGGGGATGCACCCCCCCATGCAGGGTGCATCCGTATTTTAGCAGTCATTGACTAAATTTAAGCAAATAAGGGGAATGGCCTTATCGCCATTGTGTTCTCATTTGATCCGGGATCAATGCATCCTTGCAATTGTTTTTGCAATTGTTGTCATTGATAAACCCAACCTCTTCTCCTGTTTTGGGGAAAATTTTGGGGGATATAAGATCAACAATCGTTTGGTCCAGTGCCAACTCGGCTTGCTCTGGATTGATGTTTGCCCGTTTTGAAATGGCTTTGATCAACTCACTTTTTTCCATTGGTCTGTCCTCCTTTTTTAGACGTTGTCATGGGTGAATAAGCTGGCAGGCACGATTTGGGCACAGCCAAGCTTATTGTTTTAATGATTCGGATGTATCTGTTTTAATGCCCGGAACAAGGACATGATCCATGGGGAAACAACAAAGGAAAACAAACATGACGACGACAGAAGGATAAACTTCGAAACAATTTGTATTTTTTTACTGTAAATAGCCCAGCCGAGCATAATGTTGCTTTAAAAAGATGCAACACTGAATATACTCTATGCCATAGAGAAATTTTTCCATCCTGTCAACAAAAATTTTCAATCGGCAACGGATTCGGAAAATGGTACCATGACAAGCTGTTTAGGGTATGGGAAGACCGCAACAAGAATGGCTGTCACGGTATCGGATAAACCCCGGAAAGAGTAGGTATGGCCTACCCTTCCGGGATTTATGGTCTATCTAACGCCGAACCTCTGTTACAAAAGATTGGCATAAAAATCATTGCCCTTGTCATCCACAATGATAAAGGCGGGGAAGTTTTCAACCGTAATCATATAAACGGCCTCCATTCCCAACTCTTCATACTCCACCAGTTCGACTTTTTTAATAAAATCCTTGCCCAGACGGGCAGCAGGCCCTCCGGGAGAGCCCAGGTAAAATCCGCCATGGGTTTTACAGGCATCGGTCACCTGCTGGCTGCGGTTCCCCTTGGCCAGCATGATCATGGAAGCGCCCTCTTTCTGGAAAACCGGGACATAGGAATCCATGCGACCGGCCGTGGTGGGGCCGAAGGCACCCGATGCCTCGCCTTCGGGTGTCTTGGCAGGCCCTGCATAATAGATGATATGGTTTTTAATATAGTCTGGCAATCCTTTGCCTGCCTCAAACCGTTCCATGAATTTGGCATGGGCAATATCCCTTGCCACGATGATGTTGCCGGTCAGAGATAGGCGAGTGGACACGGGGTATTTTGATAATTGTGCCCGGATCTCGTCCATGGGGTTGTTCAGGTCTATTTCAACGGCCGGCGCCATCACAGGCTCTTCTATCGGCAGATATTGGGAAGGATTCTCCTCCAGCTGTTCCAGGAAGATCCCCTCCCGGGTGATCTTGCCTTTGATCTGGCGATCGGCGGAACAGGAGACTCCAAGCCCTATGGGACAGGAAGCCCCATGGCGGGGCAACCGGACCACCCGGATGTCCAGGGCAAAATGCTTGCCCCCGAACTGGGCGCCCAGGCCCAGGCCCTGGGAACGGAGCAGCACTTTCTCCTCCAGATCCACATCCCTGAAAGCATGTCCCGTCTGACTGCCGGAGGTGGGCAGAGTGTCCAGATACCGGGCAGATGCAAGCTTGACGGTCTTGAGATTCAATTCAGCCGACGTACCGCCGATGACAAAGGCAATATGGTAAGGCGGACAGGCTGCCGTTCCCAGGCCTTTCATTTTTTCGACCATGAAATTGATCAGAATTTCCTCTGAATTGAGGGTGGCCTTTGTCATCTGGAAGAGAACGGTTTTGTTGGCAGACCCGCCCCCCTTTGCCATGAACAAAAATTTGTATTCATCTCCCTGGACCGCTGAAATGTCAATCTGGGCCGGAAGATTGGTTTTTGTGTTCATTTCCTTGTACATGGTCAGGGCGGCATTCTGGGAATAGCGCAGATAATTCTGGGTGTAGGCGTCAAATGCGCCGCGGGACAGCTCCTGGTCATCGTCGGACCAGGTCCAGACCTGCTGTCCCTTTTTTCCCATAACAATGGCGGTACCCGTATCCTGGCACATGGGAAATATTTTTTGGGATGCAATGGCTGCGTTTTTCAACAATTCCAGGGCCACATATCGGTCATTGTCGCTGCTTTCCCGGTCATAGATGATGCCCCGCAATTTTTCCAGGTGCTCCTTCCGGTAAAGGTGGGCCACATCCTTGAACGCTTCGGCCGCAAGAATGCTTAAGGCCTGGGGTTCCACCATGAGCACCTCATTTCCCTCAAATTCCCTGACCCGCACATGTTCTTTGGTCAGCAACCGATACTCGGTTGTATCGGGTCCCAGGGGAAACATCTTCTCATATTTAAACTCTGTCATTTTTCGTATCCTTTATCTGACCAGGGCCATTTTTCTTCTCAAATAGGCAATCTGGGTCTGGTGGGGCAGATCCTTGGGGCAATAGTCCTCACAGCCCAGAAGGGTCATGCAGCCGAAAACCCCATCATCATCCCCCATGATCTCATAAAATTCCTCGTCCGTCCGCTTGTCCCGGGGATCCAGGGCATACCGGGCAAGTCTCATGAACCCGACCGCCGATAGAAAATCCGGGCGCATGCGTTTGGTGGCGCAGGCGGAAATGCAGCAGCCGCATTCCACGCACCGCTCCAATTCATATATCTGATCTGCCACCTCCGGGTCCATGCGCTCTTCCAGGCGGTCATAATTGACCTCATCCGCCTTGGTGTCATGGATCCAGGATTCCACCCGCTCGCTCATGGCCCGCATGAATTTGCCCGTGTTCACGGACAGATCGCCGATGAGCTCAAATCCGGGCAGGGGCAGAAGCTTGATTTCACCTTCTGGAAATTTCGAGGTCAGGGTCCGGCAGGCAAGATCGGGTCTGCCGTTGACCACCATGCCGCAAGAGCCGCAGATCCCGGCCCGGCAGACAAAATCAAATTGCAGGGAGGGATCCTGGTTTTCCCGGATGTCGTTCAATGCTATGAAAATGGTCATCCCCGGGGCTTCGGTTACCTCATAGGTTACCATGCGGGGCTTGTCTCCCAGCTTTAAGGGGTTATACCGAAATATCTGGAACTTTAGTATTCTTGCCTGGTCACTCATTATTTATACCCCCTGCCGATACGCTCATTTTTTCCTTTAAATTTATCCGGAATGGTTAATGGATTAAGAAGCTCCTGCATCTCATGCCTGTCTGCCCCGGGATTGGCCTTTTTTATTTCTTCAATCTGGGCCACCCTCTTTTCCGTGTCCGGATGGTGGACGGTATTGTCCACGCCGTATCCACGGGATCCCGGGGCCAGCTCCATTCGCATGACATCCAGGTTTTCATAGGAGACTTCCGGCAGGTCTGCTGCGTCATCTTTCCAGGTGGTAAGGGTTCTCTTTAACCAGTCCCGGTCATTTCTTTCGGGATAATCTTCCCTGGCATGGGCACCCCGGCTTTCGGTCCTAAGCTGCGCCCCATATGCCACACACTGGGCCAGTTTGATCATCTTGGGTACCCTTATGGCTTCCACCAATTCCGGGTTGGATGAAGAGATGCGATTGCGAAGGGCTATATTTTTGGCCCGCTGGTTCAGCACTTTAAGCTCCTCAACCGCCTGGGCCAGATCTTCACCGTTCCTAAAGATCCCCACCTTGTCCATCATGATTTTCTGCATGGCCGCTTTGAGCTCAAAGGGATTTTCGCCGTAATCTCTGACCAGAAGGTCGGTGATTTTCTTTTCTTCTTTTTTCAGAAAATACTGGATGGTATGGGTCGAAACATTCAATCCATTGGCCGCGCAATGGTCGGCCACATATTCGCCGACGATCATGCCGGCCACAACCGTCTCTGCCACGGAGTTTCCGCCCAAACGGTTGAAGCCGTGCATATCCCAGCAGGCGGCCTCTCCTGCGGAAAACAATCCCTTCAAGGTCGGGCTTTCACCGGTGGGCTTTGTCCTGTCCCCTCCCATGGAATAATGCTGGGTGGGCCGCACGGGGATATATTCCTTCACAGGATCAATCCCTAAAAAATATTCACAGATCTCTTTGACTTCCCTTAAGTTCTTTTCAATGTGCTTGCGCCCCAGGAGGGTGATGTCAAGCCAGAGATGATCTCCGTAGCGGGAGGATACCCCTTTGCCTTTTCTCATGTGCTCGGTCATGCGGCGGGACACCACATCCCTGGAGGCCAGTTCTTTCTTGTCCGGCTCATAGTCGGGCATGAACCGGTAGCCGTCCTTGTCCAGGAGCAGGCCGCCATCCCCTCTGCACCCTTCCGTGGTCAGAATTCCTACCGGCACAATGGCCGTGGGGTGAAACTGAACCGCTTCCATGTTGCCCAGGGTGGCAATTCCCGTTTCCAGGGCAATGGCCGTTCCGATCCCTTCTGAAATCACGGCGTTGGTGGACACGGCATAAAGCCGGCCGTATCCGCCGGTGGCAATGGTGGTGGCCTTGGCCACATAGGCAATGAGCTTGCCGGTGATCAGATCCCTGACAACAGCGCCGTGGCAGACCCCGTCTTCATGGATCAGGGCAATGGCTTCCTTCCTTTCATGGACCGGAATTTCCATCTGGATGGCCTTGTTGTCCATGGCATAGAGCATGGTGTGCCCGGTCCCGTCCGAGGTAAAGCAGGTTCTCCACTTTTTGGTGCCGCCGAAATCCCTGGCTGTAATCAAGCCCTGGGCTTCATGTTTTTCCGTAATCGTGACCTTTTGGCCATTGATGATCACCTCCCTGTCCCCCCCCTGGACCCTGGACCAGGGAACCCCCCAGGCAGACAACTGACGGATGGCTTTGGGCGCAGTGTTCACAAACATCCTGGCAACATCCTGGTCGCATCCCCAGTCGCTTCCCTTTACCGTGTCCCCGAAGTGGACATCTTCATCATCCCCATCCCCTTTGATGCAGGCACCAAGGCTTGCCTGCATCCCCCCCTGGGCTGCGGCTGAATGGGAGCGTTTGGCAGGAATCAAAGAGAGGATGATGGACTCATACCCCCTTTGCTTGGCAGCAATGGCAACTCTTAAACCCGCCAGGCCGCCACCGATAATAAGTGAATCCGTATATATGACTTTCATTTAAAATTTCCTTATCTTAATGTTTTTCGGCTGGTTGCTCGGTGTCATGGGCTGTACCGGTCAAAGGAGCCTCTTCTTTGCCATGGCCGTCCTCTGCCCCAGGGGCCTTAAGGGCCTCCTCCGGGGTAGAACCGGTTTCAGCAGCAGATGCCTCCGGGGCAGGCGCTTCCGGGGCGGGCGCTTCTGACGACGGGTGCCCAATTTTAACATCCGGAGCGACTTCATTGGCCTGGATCGTTTCAACGGCAGCCTTGTGGCTTCCATATCTCTCTCCAACCCTGTCCCTGCGGCTGATACCAATCACGACAAACACAAGCAAGGCCAGCACGCCAACAGATAAAAAGAAAATGGTGAGTCTGTTTTTCATTAATTTAAGCTTTGCCCGGGAAGCTTTTGGGTCCTTTCCTGCAAACCAGCCCCATTTCATGCACAAGCGGTAAATGCCGATGGTGCCATGGAGCTCCACGCAGATCAACAGAACCAGGTATAAGAACCACATGTTGCCGGATACCACCCGCTCGGCCGACAAATAGGGATCAATGCTCCCCGGGTGGGTCAGCATGATATACAGGTGGACCGATCCCAGAAAAAACATGAGAAAGCCGGTGACCACCTGGATATACCAGAGATTGGTATCGGTATGGTTCATCATCTGCATCTGATCTCTCATGATTCTGTGCTGCTTCCATGAAATGGGAAATTTCCGCACGCCCAGCAATGCATGGGCGATAAACAGGGTGAATATGGTGAGCACTGCAAAAAAGACCGCAATGGGGAATCCGTGACCCGTATCTGAAAGAAAGGACAATTCCATGGTCTTTGCCACAAAATTAAAAGAGCCGGTTCCCAAAATAATACTGCCCACAAGGAGCATGTGCACCCACATGAACAGTCCGAGAACAAGACCCGTACCGCTCTGGGCCAGATCCAGCCGTGCAGGTATTCTGCTCTTTTTTTTGTTTGATTCGATAATATAACTTTCCAAAATTTAACCTCCTTAAGGTTCCCTAAAATACCTCTTTACAAATCCGGCCGATTTCCCCCAGGTTTTCACAGACATGGATTCCATTGTCTCTGAATGCCGCAATCTTTGCCGCTCCCGTACCGCTGGACCCTGAAATAATCGCACCGGCATGCCCCATTCTTCTGCCGGGCGGAGCTGTCAGGCCTGCGATAAAGCCAACCACCGGTTTTGTGATATTTGCATTGATAAATGCGGCTGCCTCTTCTTCGGCATTGCCCCCGATCTCGCCGACCATGACAATGGCGCTTGTCTGGTCATCGTCTTGAAATGCGGACAACACATCTATGAAATTGGTGCCGTTCACCGGATCTCCGCCGATACCGATGCAGGTGGATTGACCAAGTCCAAGCTTTGTCAACTGGTCCACCACCTCATAGGTAAGGGTGCCCGAGCGGGACACAACCCCGATACTTCCTTGTTTATGAATCTTGCCCGGCATGATCCCGATCTTACATTCACCCGGCGTGATAATCCCGGGACAATTGGGTCCGATGAGCCGGCATTTTTTGGCGGCCAGAAAATTTTTCACCCGCACCATATCTAAGATGGGGATGCCTTCGGTAATGGCCACAATAATCGCCACACCGGCATCCGCCGCTTCCATGATGGCATCGGCGCCAAAGGGCGGCGGCACAAAAATCAGGGATGCGTTTGCGCCTGTTCCCTTCACCGCCTGGGCCACAGTGTTAAATACCGGCACCTTATCCATCATTTTTCCGCCTTTGCCGGGGGTAACACCGGCAACGACACAGGTGCCGTATTCTATACATTGTCTGGTATGAAAACTGCCTTCATTTCCGGTAATTCCCTGGACCAGAAGCCGTGTATCCTTATTTACAAATATGCTCACAACAAGTATCTCCTTTAGTTAACGGCTGCCGCAATTTTGTCTGCCGCATCGGAAAGGTCGGAGGCCGCGATCAGATCCAGCCCGGCATCGGCCAGTATCCGCTTGCCTTCATCCACATTGGTTCCTTCCATGCGAACCACCACCGGGATGCGGATCCCGGTTTTTCTGGCAGCATCCACAACGCCCTGGGCAAATATATCACACCTTAGGATACCGCCGAAAATATTAATGAGTACGGCTTTTACCTTGGGGTCGGCCAGGATGATTCTAAAGGCGTTTTCCACCTGCTCGGAACTGGCACCGCCTCCCACATCCATGAAATTGGCAGGGGTGGCCCCGGCATTTTTGATGATGTCCATGGTGGCCATTGCAAGGCCGGCACCATTGACAATATTGCCCACATTGCCTTCCAGGTTGATATAGTTCAGGTTGAACCTGGATGCTTCCACTTCCATGGGATCTTCCTCGGAAAGGTCCCGAAGTTCCAACAAATCCTTGTGCCGGTAAAGGGCATTGGAATCAAAATCCACCTTGGCATCCAGGGCCAGAACCGTGTCATCAGGTGTGAGGATGAGGGGATTGATCTCCACCATGGAACTGTCATAGGCGACAAACAATTTATAGAGATTTGACAACAGCCCTGAAAAGGATTTCATGGCACCGGCTGGCAAGCCCAGACCAAACCCGACTTCCCGGATCTGGTATCCCTGAAGCCCCATGAGGGGATCCACATAAACCTTTATGATTCTTTCGGGAGTCTTTTGGGCCACCTGTTCAATATCCATGCCCCCGTCCCGGCTGGCCATGATGACGATGGAGGCCGTTGCCCTGTCCACCAGCAGGCCCAGGTAAAGCTCTTGTTCAATCTTCTGACCCGCCTCGATGAGCAATTTTTGCACCCGCTTTCCTTCAGGGCCTGTCTGGTGGGTGATAAGGGTCATGCCCAGGATCTGCCCGGCCAAGGCTTCCACTTCCTCCATGGAAGCGGCCAGTTTTACGCCCCCGCCCTTTCCCCTGCCGCCGGCATGGATCTGGGCCTTGACCACCACAGGAAAGCCCCCAAGTCCTGCGGCTATCTGTTTTGCCTCTTCCACGGAAAAGGCCACCTGTCCGTCAGGGACAAGAACATTGTATCGCCGAAACAAGTCCTTTGCCTGGTACTCATGTATTTTCATCCGTCATTCCTTAAAAGTAGTAATTATAAATATGACAACAGCATTTCAGCCGCAGCTGAAGGCGAAAGTTTATCATTTTCCACCTGACTTGAGATCAGGGGGATGTGTTCGTTTATCCGCTTGTTGGTCTTAAACCGCTGTTTTAATCCATCCTCCACTAGGGTCCACATCCATTGGATGGACTGCTTTTTCCGTCTCTGGTCAAACTCCTGGGTTGCTTGAAACCGTTTCCTATGATCCAGGACCGTTTCCCATACCGCCTGGGTACCGCCGTCGGTCACAGACGAGCAGGTCAGAACCGGCGTATGCCAGGTCGGTGTTTCCGAAGCAATGAGGTGCATGGCAATTTCAAGGTCTTTTTTGGCCTTTTCAACCGGAAAGATATTGTCACCATCCGCCTTGTTAATGGCAATGGCATCGGCCAGTTCCAGCACCCCTTTTTTAATCCCCTGGAGTTCATCCCCTGCCCCTGCAATCATCAGGACCAGAAAAAAATCCACCATGGAGGCCACCCGTGTTTCAGACTGACCCACCCCAACGGTTTCCACCAGGATAACATCGAAACCGGCCGCCTCACACACCAGCATGATTTCACGGGTCCTGGCCGCTACCCCCCCCAGGGTGTCCCCGGCCGGAGAGGGCCGGATAAATGAATTATCATGGGCCGACAGGCGTTCCATGCGGGTTTTGTCCCCGAGAATGGACCCCCCGCTTCGCTGGCTGGTGGGATCCACGGCAAGGACCGCCACCCTGTGCCCTGCATCGGCAAGCCAGACCCCGAGGTTTTCAATAAAGGTTGATTTCCCCACCCCGGGAACCCCGGTAATCCCCAAGCGGATGCTCTTGCCTGTCAGGGGGAGAATCTTTTCCATGACATGGTGGGCCATCTGCTGGTGGGCGGGAAGGTTGCTCTCAATCAGGGTTATTGTTTTTGCGATCAACCGCCGGTTGTTGTCCAGGATACCCTGGAACAATACATCCGGGTCATTAACTAGCATAATGTCTACACACCTATGATGTTGAGGGTTCTATTGGCAGAATCGGTCACAACCGTTCCGGGACCGAAAATCTCCGAAGCACCGGCCTGTTTTAAAAATGCATAATCCCCCGGCGGAATGATACCGCCCACCACCACTTTAATATCAGAAGCTCCCAGGTTTTTCAACGCTTCAATCACCTGGGGGACCAGGGTTTTATGACCGGCCGCAAGGCTTGAAACCCCCACCACATGGACATCATTTTCAACGGCCATTTTTGCGGCCTCTTCAGGGGTCTGGAACATGGGTCCCAGATCCACATCAAACCCGAAATCCGCATAGGCGGTGGCAATCACCTTGACTCCCCGGTCATGGCCGTCCTGTCCCATTTTTGACAAAAGAATTCGGGGCCTTCGGCCGTTGTCTCTTTCAAAATCAGCGGTCCGTTTTCTCAAGGCCGTTATGATCTCAGGGTCCGAACTTTCCGCATACACCCCTGAAATACACTGGGTGGTGGCCACAAACCGGGTAAAAACCGATTCCATGGCATCGCAGATCTCTCCCACGGTGGCCCGGGCCCTGACAGCCGGCAGGCAGGCTTCCAGAAGGTTTCCGCCGTTCTTACAGGCAGCTATGATATCCTCCAACGCCTTTTCAACCGCTTTTGTATCCCGGTCCTTTTTAATCTGGTTCAGCCTTGCCACCTGCTCTAGCCTTACATCTTCAGACACCTCCCGCACGGGAATGGGAATTTCATCTTCAATCTTGTATTTGTTGACGCCCACAATCACGTCTTCCCCCAGGTCGATGCGGGCCTGGCGCCGGGCGGCCACCTCCTCGATCCTCATTTTGGGCATGCCGGACTCAATGGCCTTGGCCATGCCGCCCAGTCCCGCAATCTCCTTTAAAATTTTCCGGACTTCATCGATGATATTCTGGGTCAGGCTTTCCACATAATAGGACCCGCCCAAAGGATCCACCACATCACAAATATGGGTTTCCTCCTGGACCAGGATCTGGGTGTTTCTGGAAATCCTGGCAGAAAGCTCTGTGGGCAGTCCCACGGCCTCGTCAAAGGAATTGGTGTGCAGGCTCTGGGTGCCGCCCAAAACGGCAGACAGGCATTCCAGGGTGGTTCTGACCACATTGTTATAGGGATCCTGCTGGGTGAGGCTCCAGCCCGAGGTCTGGCAATGGGTTCTCAGCATGGAGGATTTGGGATTTTTGGGGTTAAACTGGGCCATGAGTTCCGCCCAGAGAAATCTGGCAGCCCGGAGCATGGCAATGTCCATGAAAAAATTCATGCCGATGCCAAAAAAGAAGGAAAGCCGGGGGGCAAACTTGTCAATATCCAGGCCTGTTGCCAGGGCGGCCTTGACGTACTCGAGACCGTCGGCCAGGGTAAAGGCGGTCTGGAGAACCGAATCAGCCCCTGCCTCCATGATATGATAGCCGGAGATGCTGATGGAATTAAATTTGGGCATGTTTGCAGAACAAAACCCGATGATATCTGAAATAATTCTCATGGAAGGCTCTGGCGGATAAATATAGGTATTCCGGGTCAGATACTCTTTAAGGATATCGTTCTGGATGGTTCCCGAAAGCTTTTCATGGGCGACGCCCTGCTCTTCGGCCGCTACAATATATCCGGCCAGAATGGGCAGAACAGCCCCGTTCATGGTCATGGATACGGACATCTGGTCCAGAGGAATCTGGTCAAAGAGAATTTTCATATCTTCAACAGAATCTATGGCAACCCCCGCCTTTCCGACATCCCCGGTTACCCGGGGATGATCGGAATCATATCCCCTGTGGGTGGCAAGGTCAAAGGCGACCGAGAGACCTTTTTGACCGGCTGCCAGGTTTTTGCGGTAAAAGGCGTTGGATTCCTTGGCCGTCGAAAACCCGGCATACTGACGGATGGTCCAGGGACGTCCCGCATACATGGTGGCCATGGGCCCCCGGACAAAGGGCGCCGTCCCGGGCAGGTTGCCAATAAATTCCACCTTTTCCAGATCCTTGGCTGTATACAAGGGCTTAATATCAATCCCTTCAGGGGTCTTTTTTGTTAGCTTTTCAAGGGGTTTTCCCCGAAGTTCCTTGACTGCAAGTTCTTCCCATTTTTGAATATCAGACATTTGAGACATGGTTATCCTCCGGTCTAAAATAATTGTTTATCAGCGAAAACAGATAGACGTCCGCAGATCAAAATATTGAGGCTGTTCTTTTTTTATCTCTCACACAATTCCACGAGAACACCGCCGGTTGCCTTGGGGTGCAGAAAGGCAATTTTGGCACCGCCGGCGCCTACCCGCGGTGTCTGGTCAATGAGCTGAATTCCTTTTTCCTTAAGTTCGGCCAGGGCCTCTTCGATATTTTCCACCCTAAAGGCGACGTGCTGAATGCCTTCCCCCTTTTTTTCAATATATTTTGCCACGGGTCCGTCAGCGTCCGTGGATTCCAGAAGCTCCACCTCGCTTTCCCCCACTGGCAGAAAGGCCGTGGTGACTTTCTGGGCCGCAACTGTCTCAGTGCCCTCCAGGGTCAGTCCCATGCCGTCTATCCAAAATTTTTTCTTTTCATCAATGCTGGTTACAGCTATGCCGAGGTGGTCTATCTTCAATATTTTCATCTCGTATCCTTCATCTTTGGTTATTCCATTCACAATCTTTATCTATAGTTGTTTCAAATGATGAAAGTCAACCATAAACTCATTGGAATCATTTAAAAAGCAGACACTAAAATAAGGAAAGCCGGGAGGGAAAAATGTAGCAAAAAACCGATATTCCCGGGATTACGACCGGGACAGATATGCCATATAACCGGCAATTATCACTTCGGGGACAAGATCCAGAAACCGGGCATAGGATTTTAAAAACCCTTTCAGGTATATGGGAGAAGGCAATTTCCCCTTGCAACCTGATTCAATGGCTTCAAGGGTATTCACGCTGATCCTGGAAACTTCAAATATCTCGACCAGTTCTATATCGGCCGCCATTCTCAGCGCCTTTAAATCCTGCCCGGAAATCAATTCCTTTGACTGAATCTCCTGTGCCAGAACCCGGACCTCTTTCTCACTGATTTTTTCCTTTATTTTTCTATCCACGTGCCCGTTTCCCGGGGGCAGCTGTGTATGGAAAATCGGAACCAGGGGATCGGGCTTATCCGAGACCAGCATTTCCGGGCTAACTTTTCCCGCCTCCAGCAAAACGGTATCATATTCTTTTCTTTTTTCTATGTCTCCCAGAATTTGAAACGCAAGATCCGCCCTGTCCAATATTCGTTGCCGTTCCTCCGGGGTAAACAAAGAATAAGTGCTGATGGAATCCGCATCATAAATGGACGAAATTTCCTTGTATGCTTTCCGGATATCCAGAAAAGAGGCATTGGCAGGAATCTCAAGAATTTCATAATGGGTACAGGTGTCAAGGTGCATCATCATACAGCGTCTTCCAGGGAAAGCTTTTGTTTCCCGGGGGCAGATATTTTCCCGGCAATCCTGGCCAGGTCGTTGGCAGGGGACACATGGGCGTATGTTAGAACAAAGGTTTTCCGCATCAGGATGGACTCATGAATTCGTTCATCATACCGGATATTTCCCAAAAAGGTAAATTTTGAATAAAAATGGCGGTTGCAGACTTTTTCGATTTTAAATCCAAGGGAAGGATCATCGTTTTTGCGCAATTGATTGACCACAAACCTGAAATGAAACTCACTCAACCGCTCCTTTAACAGCACCCCCATTTCAGGGTCTTGGTTTGTAACCGCATTGATGATGCGAAAAGACTGATCAATGGTATTTCCGGAAAGATCCAGGTG
>JAHIVS010000182.1 GCA_018816605.1 Pseudomonadota bacterium | reverse complement strand
GGTCCCGGTAGAGCACTTCGGCGGCAAACAAGGCCCCTGCCAGGGGGGCCCGGAAAATACTGCCGACACCTGCGCCAATGCCGGCAGCCATCATGATCCGGCGCTCCCTTTCAGACAGCTTCAGCTTGGTGGCCAGAAAAGAGCCGAACCCTGCACCGATCTGGGCAATGGGTCCTTCCCTGCCGCCGGACCCACCCGTGGTCAGGGTAATGGTAGAGGCAATGGTTTTGATAAAGGGAATTCTTCCCCTGATATGGCCGCCCTTGTGGTGATAGGCATCAATGGCGGCATCGGTACCATGGCCTTCGGCTTCCGGGGCAAAGGTGTAGACAAGCCACCCGGACACAAGGCCTCCCATGGCCGGCAGAATCAGCAGCATCCATCGGTTGAAAGGCGTCTGTGTATGGGGAAAAAGCAGGTGTTCTCCTGCCGGTTCTCCGGGCCGGTATCCTGCCATTAAATCCAGAAAGTAATGCATGCCAAGGCCACACAGATAATGGAAAAGAATGGCACCGCTTCCTGCAATGAGTCCTATGAGAACAAAATAAAAGAGCCATTTTCCGGCTACGGCGATCTCCGTTGCCTTGGCATTCTTGCTCAGGATCATGACTACCCTTTTCTAAGGTCGTTAATGCCGCTTAGAATGATATCAAACAGAATGGTTACATCCTTTTCCTCCAGGCAGGAAAAGGCCACCCGGATATTGTTGTCGCCAATGGAAATAAGTCCGGTGCCGTAGTTGTCCAGCAGGTGGAGCCGCAATTGTTCCGCATTGACGTCTTTCAGGCGGATGCACATGAAATAGCCTGAATTAAATGGATATACATCAAATCCATCGGCATATTTCGGGTCTTTTAAGACCTGTTTCATTTTCCGGGCCCGGCTTTTCAACAGGTTGAATTTTTCCTGTTTCAAGGCATCATAGTTGTCATCGCACATGGACTTGAGTAAAACGGTCTGGCCCAGGTGGGAACAATTGGAGATGTTTCCCCGGATACATCCGGCTGTTTTCTTTTCCAGGGCTTCAAGCACAGGCGCAATATCCTTGTCTCCGGCAATGCCATAGGTGACAAATCCGATCCTCAGGCCCCAGACATAGTCTTCTTTTGTGGCTCCGTCCAGTTTCACGGCCAAAAGCCGTTTGTCTTTGCCGGCAATTTGTGCAAACAAAGACTCTTTGCTGGTCTCTTCTTCAAAGAAAAGCCCGAAATAGGCATCATCACAGGCAGCCACAACATTGGTGCCGTTTTGGGCAACATCAATGAGAATCTGTGCAACCCGCTGGGCCTCTTTTTTGCTTAACGAGTACCCGCTGGGATTGTGGGGAAAATTCAATATGGTGATGATTTTATCATTTTCTTTTGCCTGCTGGCGGATCACCTGTTCAAAGGACTCAATATTGAATCGTGTCAATTCGGAGTCATAGGCTTTGTAATGAACGATTTTAGCAGCATTGCGGACACAAAAGGTCATGGTGTAATTGCCCCACATCATATCGGGCAGCACAATGACATCCCCTTTGTTCACCCACATGTCAGACAGCACACTCACGCCGTGGGTGATACCCGATGTGACCACGGGAAGGCTTATTGCCAGGTTCCCAAGGGAAGGGTTTTTTTTGTACAGATTGGTTTTCCATTTTTGCCTCAGGGCAGGAATGCCGAAAGAAGGGGCATAGGGCAGATAGTCGTCCGGTTCAATGCCCTGGATATACCGGGTAATGGACGACAGGCTTAGAACACTGTTTTTCTCCTTGGCAATGCCAATGGTGGCATTGATCTTATCGGCCTTTACCTTGGCCTCTGCACTCTGGCTTAAGATTCCCTTTGGAAAAAACAATGCTTTCCCCATGTCCGACAGCATGTCGTAAATATGGGGGTTGGATTCTTTGATAATGGTATTGAGTTCAGCTGCAATGGCATTCATAATTTATTCTTTTCTCTTAGGATAATTGTTTGATAATATAGGCAACACAGGGGTCGAAATTTTAAATTTATCCGTAAAAAAATAAAAACTCTGCAGCTTTACATCAGGAAAACCACAGAGTTTATATAAACGACAATTATATTTAAAATTATCTTCTCTTGGAGGCCTTGATCGGGTTGATTTTCTGTTTTTTGGCAGCTTCCGCGGCTTTAATGTGGGTTGCAATATTGCAATTGCCGTTTTTCCATTTGATCGAGGGATCCGGTGCTGCCGTGCAGTAGATACCGGTTGTAAATTCAGAGGTTCTCTGGCATCCGTTGCATTGATCCACGATCGGCAGACAATGGCCTTCAGTATATCCGCAACCTTTGGCCGTCATCAATACACAATCGTCACCTTCTCTTACTGTTGTACAAATCATAATAAGCAATCCTGTTGTTTTGAATTTATAAAATCAAAGATACCAAAGCGCTTCTTTGGCATCGTTATTTATTGTCTTCCTTTTTATTCAAGGACTATAAACCTTGAACAAGTATCATAGGATACAGATTCTGTCAATCATAGTTTTATTCCCCAAACCCGGGATGTCGTACCAGAACCTACCCCATATAATCCACCAGCATACCGGTTGTCTGGCGAAGCCGCTGGCTGATGAGCTTGGATACTTTCCACAATAACTGGACCCCGAGCCTGGGGTCGTCTTCGGTCAATTTGATCAGGGAGGCTTCTCCAATGAAAAAAATAATGGTTTCTTCTGCGGCAATGCCGGTGGCGGACCTTGGTTCTCCGTCAATGAGGGCCATTTCTCCGAATGTCTGGGAGCTTTTCAGGGTGGCCACCCGGGTATGTTCCTTGATAATATCAATGGACCCTTTGACGATGATGCCAAGGCTTCTTTCATTTTCTCCCTCTTTAAAAACCACAGCCCCTTTTTTGGCCCTGACCGGTTCGATGTACTGGCAGATTTTGCAAATATGATTCCAGGAAAATTCACTGGCCCACCTGGTCTTTTCCAGGACCTGGGCGTATTTTGCGTACCGTTCAAGATCCAGTTTTGGAGGTGATTTCGGCTGCATTTCCTTCCTTTGGCCAAAGGGGTTCTAGTTCTTTGATACTAAAGAGTTTACCCCGGGTTGTCAATGGAGAAGACAGATCAAAATATCCCCTATTCTTTCAGGATGAATTCATCCAGTTTCTGGAAAAGTTCCTCCGGCCATTGCTCGGCCGTTAAAAAAAGGTTTTTTTCTTCGGGCGAAAGGCTTTCCCTGATTGCCTGGGGCAGACTCTCAAAGGCCTTTTGTCTCTCTTTCACAGTTTTTTTGTCCATAATTGTCTTGGATATCCTTTATGTTTTATGAAAATAGTCGTGCGATCAAATAGGTGGTTGCTGTTTCAACTTTCAGGATGCGTGCTCCCAGGCTAAAGGGTTTAAATCCGGCTTCTTCCAAAGTGGTGACTTCCAGCTCAATGAACCCGCCTTCGGGTCCGACCACAAGAGTTGTCTTCTTATTTACACTAGTTGGACAAATATTTGAAGTCTTTGGATGGGCCGTGATGCAAAGGGTTTCGTGACCGATGATCGGCAATTCTTCTTTTACAAATTGGGCAAAATAGCGTCTTTGATAAATGCGGGGCATGAGGGTGTCCTTGCCCTGTTCCAGTCCCAGGCGACAATATTTTTCAAGGTTTTCCATTTCCAGAACCGGGCTTTTCCAGAAACTTTTTTCAACCCGCCATGAGTTCACCAGATATACCTGCTTAACCCCTAAACCGGTAACGCTTTCCATGATCCGCTTGAGCATTTTGGGACGGGGCAGTGCCAGGACAAGGGTTAAGGGGAGCGGGGCCGGTGGTTCCATATCAAGGGTCACGGCAAGTTCCAGGGAGTCGGCATAAATGCGGGTCACCCTGGCGGTTCCCATCTTGTTGTTGATCAGACCGCAGGAAAGAAGGGTGCCGGGTTCTGCCTTTAGAACCTTTTGTATATGCTCGAACCTGCGGCCGGATATCAGGACCCGGTCAGGGGAAATAAAATCTTTTTTTTCCAAAAGCAAGAGATTCATTGTTAAAACGTGATCGCTTCGCAGGAAGAGATCAGCTCTTTAAAGGTTTTGATCCAGTCTTTTCCCCCGGTAAGCAGGCAAAGCTCTTCTGCCAGATGAACGGGTTCAAGGTTTGCCTGTCTGCCAAGCCCCTGGATACAGGAAGGGCAATTGGTCAATATTTTTCGTTTATTGAAGCGGGTCTCCAAGACCGCTTCCGCTTCCCTCAAAGCAGTCTTTTTTCTCAGGAACATGGCATGGCTGATGTCCGGCCTTGAAATGGCAAGGGTTCCGGCCTCGGAACAACAATGGGGGATACCCTTCACCCTGATTCCCCTGTTCTTCAGGCGCGACACAGCGGTATCTTCAAGGGAGTCATGGCAGGGGGCATGGTAGAGATAGGTGTTGTCCGATGAAATGCCGGGGGTGGTATCCAGAATATACCCTGAAATATCCTTGATATTGCAGTCAAAAACAGCGGGTGCACCCAGTTCGTTCAGCGATTCCATACAGGTGCCGCAGGAGACGATACAGGCATCAAATTTAAGGTCATGGAACATATCCCGGATCTGGGTTAAGATAATTATATTTTCAAGAAAAATTCGGTCAAACCCTTTTTTTTTGGCATTCACCTTTAGGGGATATCCGCAGCACAGATAGGGGGGTGGCAGGATGACCCTGTGGTTGTTAGACAAAAGCAGAAAAACAGACGCCATGGATATCCTTGAGAACATCCGTTCGCTGCCGCATCCGGGGAAATAAAACACAGTGGATACTGCCCTTTGTCTTGGTTCCATTAGGATCGCCTGGTTTTTATGGGCCCTGGGCAGATAGGATCTCAGGGTATGAATTCCTGTAGGAGACACAGGGGTTTGCAGCAATTGAAAAGTTCTGGTTTCCCTTATGGGCTTGATAAATGAAAAGGGTGATTTCAATTTTACACCGCTTCTTTGAAGAAAGCCCCCAGCCCCCAGGAGCGTGGTTCTCAAAATTTTGTTTGCAGGCGCATTTTTGGTGGACAGGTATTTTAAGGTCAGTTGGGTGGACAAAGGGGTGTGTTTGAATTTCATGTTTTTCAGAATTGTCCGCTCTTCAACGGCAATGTTTCCTGAATCAATGTTCACCGGACATTTTATCAGGCACCGATGGCAGATGGTGCAATGGTCTGCAATCTCTTCCAGGTTTTTGAGTATT